>CAMZKK010000098.1 GCA_947311175.1 uncultured Planctomycetota bacterium
CATAACTTCATAAGAACCAAGTAAATCTCGTGCCATATTACTAACCATAGTTTCGGTAAGCTCCATCATTACCTCAAAATCACCATAAGCTTGATAAAGCTCTAACATAGTAAATTCCGGATTATGCGTGGCATCAATTCCTTCATTGCGAAAGTTACGATTTATTTCATAAACTCTGTCCATTCCCCCAACCAATAAACGTTTTAGATAACATTCCGGAGAAATCCTCATAAACAAATCAAGGTGAAGGGCATTAAGGTGGGTTGTAAATGGTTTTGCTGACGCTCCACCATAAACCTGTTGTAACATAGGCGTCTCAACTTCAAGAAATTCTCTATCGTCAAGAAATCTTCTGATGTATTGAACAATCTTACTTCGTAAAACAAAGGTATCCATCGTATCACGATTGCTGATTAAATCGAGATAGCGACGACGATAACGAGTTTCAATATGTTTTAATCCATGCCATTTTTCAGGTAATGGTTCTAATGTTTTACACAAAATCTGAAATGAATTGGCAAAGATTGTTGGTTCACCTTTTCGACTGCGAACTAATTTTCCTTCAACTCCAAGGAAATCTCCAATATCAATATGCTTGAACTGCTCAAAAATTTCTGGGCATCGTTTTTGGATGATGTTGACTTGTAGTTTTTCTAATGAGCGATCACGAAGGTCAAGCCAGATTGATTTTCCCATATCTCTAATTGCAACAATTCTTCCTGCTGTCTTAACCATTAACGGCTCTGTCTCTTCTCCTTCTTTGCAATTTTCTTCATTTTTTACTAATTGGGTAAGAAGATTGCCGAGATTGTCAGATATTTCAAATCTACCACCATAAACATTTAATCCCATTTCTTTGAGTGAGGTTAACTTCTCCACTCTTTCTTTAACTATTTTATTTTGAGCCATCTTAGTCCTTTTCTTGTTATCTATTAATACAATTAATAAATAAGACTAATTGAGCATTTAAAATAGTCAAGTTTGAAAGATAGCAGTTTGTTCTAAATTTCGCAACCATTACCCTATCGGAAACGTGTTTTTTAAATCTAAATTCCAGCGGTTGGATTTAGGTTAAATTAAGATAACCAAGGTGGGGTATCTGATAGAATATCTGTAAATTCTTTTATTAATTTATCTTGATAATCACCGGCGTAGTTTCCTGAAAAATATATATTGAGAGACTCATTGTTAAAGCGTAGCCATGATTCTTCTTCCTTACCGGGAAGGATTGGGTAAAATAATACCCCTGCTGCTTGTGCCGCTTTGTAGTCGCCAAAGGCATCACCAATCATCAAAATTTTATCTTTCGGATATTTATCTACTGCGGAAAGTTGTAGATGCTCGATTTTTGTGCCTCGTTCTTGTCCGGCAATAAGTCGAATGTAATCGTATAAGCTATGCTCTTTCCATTCACGATCTAATGCCTCAAAAGGAGTTTGTGAAATCACAATCATATCGGCTTTTTCTTTTGCCTTCTCTAACGCTTCTCGCACATTTGGAAATGGAGGAACACCGTGAACCATGTCGGCAATAGTGGCATTGACCCCATCGCTCCATCTTTTTATTTGTTCAAATTCAGGAGTTGGCTCATTACTAACCTTTGCATTTAAGGCAACATTGCCCAACTTGGTTTCCTCAACAATCCATTTTCGTAATTCCTCTACTTTGGGAATTTCTCCGCCACGAGCCTTAACCTCTTTTCTTTCACGCAATAAGTCTAATGCTGTTATTAATGCGAGAAAACGATTAGCACCTCTACTCTTTGAATACAGATTTACAAATTCCCATGCTTCACGAGCATATTTGCTGACTGCCTGCAATTTCCAATGTTTAATAAAGTTAGGGCAAAAACATTCTTTGTGTTTTATTTCCATTGAATCGAAAACACATCCGTCTGAATCTATTCCAATAAAAAATTCTTTTTCCGGTTTTAAATCTTTAAGCTCTTGTTGTGATTCATCCATTTTTTACCTCTTTCTTATATTATAAATCATTATCTATATCTGTTTTATTATTTAATAGTCATTGGCGAAGAAGCATTAGCACTATTGCCAGCTTCATTGCCTTTAAATGCTTCTGCTTGGATATTTTCAATTTTTCTTGCTTTCCCTACATCTCCAGCAATAAGGTTTTCAATAATCTCTCTGCCCTTTATAAAGCAATCTTCCTCTCTTCCGGGAATTACTGCTGCGAAAAACATATTAACCCCTTTCGGAGCACAATCATAGGCATTTTTTGCTGAACGAGAATCTTCAAGACTATCGCCAAACATAATTACGTTTTTATATCCTGAGTGACAAAGGGCGGTTAATGATTCTGTTTTGGTTGCAGTTTCTTGCCCAAAATATTGTTTGATATAATCAATTCCTTCTTGCTCAAGCGATGCTCGAAGGGAGTCTGCAGTGGCTGTTGAAACTACGTAGTAATCAGCTTCCTTACGAAATCGTTTAAAAATATTTTCATCAATTCCGGGAGTGAGTTTTATTTCATTTAGTAGTTCAAGTTTTTCATTAATTTCATGGCTCCAAGCAATCATCCTTTTAAGGTCATTCTTAGCTGGAAATTTCAACAAGTTTTTTTCACTAATTTTTTCATTTTGTTCATTGAGTGTTCGAACAGCGGTATCAACTTCTTGTAATTTACAATCATAACCTTTTTCCGTCAAATATTCTGAAAGTGCCCACGCACATAAAAAGCGTTCTCTTCCGGCATAGTCCGGGTGTTGAAAAAATACATAAATATACGCCTCTCTAAAAACATCAAACGGAACTCTTTGTAGCTCAAAAACATGCAGAAACAAGGTTGTAAACATAATCTGATGTTTATGGTCGGTAAACATTTTACAAACCCCATCGAAGTCAAGGGCAATTGCCACATCCTTTTCTTTTACTATTAATTTTTTTAAATGCTCACTCATGATGTCTCCTGTTAAATTTTTAAATAAATGGTATTTTTATGCAAAACCAAATATACTAAAATCCCCTTTATTTTTAAAGCATAGATTTAAAATAATTTCCCTTCCGTAACTATTTGCTTAACGCTATTAAAATTTATATAATATTTTAACTTAATCAAAAATTATTTAGTGAGGAAAATAATGGGTTTAGCACAATCACTTCATACCGCAGTAACCGGCCTGAAAAGTCATCAGACAAGAATGGACACTATTGGCAATAATCTCAGTAATGTTAACACCGTTGGTTTTAAAAAAGGTGCTCATCATTTTAGCTCTTTATTTTATCAGCATCTTAATGGTGGAGTTGCAGCTACGGGTCCACGTGGGGGAATTGACCCTATAAGTTTAGGGCTTGGAACATCAACCGGCGCAATAAAAACCGAATTTAGACAAGGCTCTGTGCAAACAACCGGCAATGTTAAAGATGTTGCTATTGAAGGAAATGGCTTTTTTGTTGTTGATACCGGAACTGGTGGGATTTACAAACAGTCATTAACTCGTGATGGTTCATTCTATCTTGGCAGTGATGGTACTTTACGAGGCGGAGATGCATATCGAGTAATGGGTTATGGCGTTACTAATGGAGTGGTTGATACGACAGGAGCATTGCAAAGCATAACCATTCCTATCGGTGTTACCGGTGGAGCTAATGAGACTACCAAGGTTAGCTTAGGAGGCAATCTTAATTCTAATGTTGATGCAGTTGTACCTAATACAATTTCCCCTGCCGATACTACATGGGAAAGAACAAATGGACGGGCGTTAAGTCTTGGTCATGTTGAGACTTCAACCGGATTATATGACAGTAGTGTTCCCGGTAAAGCTCTTGCCTCAACAGATTTAAAAGATTTGCAATTTATGAGAGGTACTCAATTAAAATCCCCGTTTGCCGGAATTGCTGAGGGGGATAAAGTTACTATTAGTTTTCGTAAAGGTGGGCTTCGCAAAAACGCAACCTTTACTTACGGAACAGGGGCAAATGCGGATGGTAATACTTTAAGTGAGTTTTCTATATTTTTAACCGGTGGTTTAGGTGATGATGGGGCAACATCAACGGAGCAGAGATTGGTTGGCGGGGCATTTGGAACTGTTAGATTACGAGAAAGAACAACCGCTGTTGATGGTTATAATGCTCCGGAAGATCAAGCAGGTGCATATCTTCGCAGTTATGCAGCAGGAGATATTGGGTCTGTAGATTATGATGGAGACGCTATTACTGAAGATACAACTCGGTTATCAATTGCCGGAAATTTAGGTCCTGACAATGCGATTAGAAATATTGAAATTAGTTATAATAATGTTAATTATACAGATATGTTTGATTCTGATATAGACTATGGAGGAATGCAAGGAGGTAGTACAACTACTAATTTTACTGTTTATGACAGCAATGGTGATGAAAAAAATATAAATTTACAAATGTCTTTAGTTGGCAGAGAAACCGGGTTTAGCACTTGGAGATGGACAGCCGATAGTATTGATGATTCCGATGTAACTTGGACAAATGGAACATTTAACAATCCTGTATCGCCAACAACAAATATAAATGTCGGCACAGGTCTTATTAGATTTGATTCTCAGGGAAAATTCATCTCCGGTAGTGAGCTTAGTGAAAGCAATGGAATAGTTATTGATCAAGGGGCAAATCCGGCAATTACAATTGACATAATTCCCGGAACAAATCCTCAAGATTTTGATTTTAGTCAGATTACTCAAATAGCCACCTCTAATGATTTAAATATGAAATCACAAGATGGTTCGTCTATGGGAACTCTTGATAGTTTTGCGGTAACTAACAATGGAACAATAAACGGAGTTTATACAAATGGGGTTGTTGAGCCATTAGGGCAACTGGCAATTGCATTGGTTAGGAATGAACAAGGAATGATTCATCGAGGTGACAATCTATTTGAAGAAGCACCTGCATCCGGAATTGCAACTATTTCTACAGCTGAAACCGATGGTCGTGGTAGTATTAGAGGTGGAGCATTAGAGCAATCAAATGTAGAACTTTCAAAAGAGTTTGCAGACCTAATAACCACCGAACGAGGATTTCAAGCAAATTCGAGAGTAGTAACCACCTCTGACGAAATGTTGCAAGAACTTGTTAGATTAAAGAGATAAGCCTATTCCACAGATGACTGCTAAATTACCCGGAAATTTATAATAATAAAGCCATAAGATATAGACATTTATAACTTATTTAGTATAAATGATAATATAGAATACATATTTGATAAAGTAGGAGAGATAATGAATGATTTTATAGATGTAAAAGCCTGGTTTGATACTACTTTTAATTTAGTAGATGAGGCTTTAACTGGGGATATTGATAAATTGCGAGTAGAATTAGGCAAAGATGATTTTGGGCTATGTTTGGCACAACTCTTTTTTCATAACGCAACTCTTTGGGGGTATGAAGATGAAGTTCGGAGAACAGATGTTTCTATTGAAGAGATTGTTAAGTATAAGCGACTTATAGATTGTGAAAATCAACTCAGAAACGACCATATTGATAAAGCAGATGGGATATTGTTGGCATCCTTAAGAGAACAAAATATAGCCAATGATTCTTCGTTACCTATTAATACCGAAACTCCCGGTAGTGTTTTTGATAGGATGACAATTTTAGCCCTTAGAAAGTATAATCTTATCAAAGAGACTGAAAGAGACGATGCTACTATCGAGCATAAGGAGAAATGTATTTTAAAACTAAAAGAGGTTGATGATAGAATCACTGATTTGATTATAAGTTTAAGCGAACTTTTGAGAGATATTTTTTCTGGTAAGAAACAATTGAAAAGTTATGGCACCCATAAACTCTACAATGACCCGGAAACAAATCCTGCAGTTAGAGCGGGAAATAAATAGGTAAAAAATATAATCTTCTTTCTATCATAGTAAAAAGTTATTAGTATAATAATTTATGAATAAATTAAAACATTACTTTATGGAGTATTATTTATGATATATGTCGCTTCCGTGCATTACGGTCGCATGAACCACTCTGAAAACTTTTTTTGCCGAGAAGGTGGCATTAAAATGGACGACTCTGTTGTTATACGCACAAACAGAGGTATTGAACTTGGATTGATTACATCGCCGGTTCAAGAACAAGACAGAGAGGATGTCAAGGGACTTGGAGAAATCTTAAGAAAAGCAACGGATGAAGATATAAAAATTTCGGAACAAATTTTAACCGTTAAAGAACCTGAAGAAAAACAATATTGCAACGAACAAATAAAATTAAATTCCTTACCGATGAAGCTAGCGGATGTTGAGCATCTATTCGGTGGCGATAAAATAATTTTTTATTTTCTTGCTGACGGTAGAGTTGACTTTAGAGAATTGGTCAAAGATTTGGCTAAAAATTATCGTACTAGAATAGAAATGAAACAGATTGGGGTTAGGGATGAAGCTCGCCTGCTTGCAGATTATGAACATTGCGGAAGAGAGCTTTGTTGTCGAACATTTATGACTAGTCTTGAACCGGTTATGATGAGAATGGCAAAATTACAAAAGACAACGTTAGATCCAAGTAAAATTTCCGGTCATTGTGGGCGATTGATGTGCTGTCTAAGATTTGAAGATTCCACTTATGCTGAATTAAAAAAACAACTCCCACCAAAAGGAACAATTGTCGTTACTAATGATACAATGGGTGAGATTCTTGATTACAATATTCTCAATCAAACTTGCTATATGGAAACGATTAAAGGCGATAGAATAACAATCCATAATGATGATATTGTAGAGAGAAAAGGTAAAAGTAAAGTTAATCGAAGTCACAACAAATTTAATAAGAAAAAAACTGAAAACCCAGAAACTGGAAAGCAAAATAAGGGACAGAAAAAAGATAGCAAAAAGGCTTAAATAAAATGCATAAAAAAACAACAAGCATTAAAAATAAAAAATTCCCTCCAGAGGCGTATCGACTTATTCTTGAAGTGTTGAATGCAACGGTAAAATTAATTAGTAATAGACAATTACAGCCTTCAGCTCCGTATGCAGAAAATCGTGCAACTGATGAAAAAGGTCATGAATTTCATATTAGTGGAAGAGAGCTTTTAGCAGGATTTAAGATTTATATGCGTGAAGAGTATGGCAATCTCGCCTTACTTTTATTAGAACGCTGGGGAATAACCTCCACTGAAGATGTTGGGCAAATTGTATTTGATATGGTTGAACAGGGAAAAATGACCAGGCGAGAAGCAGACACTATTGATGACTTTAAAGATGTGTATGATTTTTCTGAAGTATTTTCTCCTGATATAATGGAGTTATAATAATTCAATGGCTTATAATTTTTCCTTTATTTTAAAAGATAAATTAGCAGGAATGGAATATCCCGGCTCGCATGTTGATGTTGAAAGTGATTTTGATTTTCTTATATCTAAGGGTATAAAAATGATTATCAATTTAACTGCAAGAAAACATGATGCTGCATTACTAAAGAAAAAAAATATTGAATGCATAGATATTCCAGTAGTAGATTTTGCTCCTCCATCTTCACAACAAATAGATAAATTTATCAAAATTGTTGATTCTTGTCTTGCCGACAATAAGCCGGTTGTGGTTCATTGTGCAATTGGAATTGGCAGAACAGGGACAATGCTAGCTTGCTACTTGGTCTGGTTGGGTAGTACTGCAAATGAGGCGATTGAGAATATCAGAAATAGTCGTCCAGGCTCTATTGAAACTAATGCACAGGTAGAAGCGGTGCAAAATTTTTATATTAAATGTCAAACAAAAGAGAAATAAACAATGGATGAAACTGTTCATGAAGACTTAGATTTTGCTACAGTCGCTATCGCTCATAAAATTGTAACGAAAGAGAACGTTGAGCAATGTCAAAATCAACAGGAAAAAGAAGTTCTTGAGGGCAAGCCGGAACGTAAAATTGAAGATATCTTGGTTGAAAATAAATTTCTCACCAAAGACGAAATTTGGGCTGTATATAAAGCTAAAAATAGAATGACCAGAGATGCCAAAACTGTTGGGCATAGGATTGGCGGATATGAAATTCTTCAAAAGGTTGGTGAGGGTGGCTTGGGAGTTGTTTATCGAGCCAATCAATTATCAATGGGCAGAGATGTGGCTCTTAAGGTATTACACGAAAAGTGGGTAACAGATGAGGAATTTCGTAAACGATTTTTAATTGAAGCTAGACTTGTAGGAAGATTAAGTCATCAGAACCTTATCCAAGTTCATGATGTTGGTCGTTATAAGAATACCTATTATTACTCAATGGAATTTGTAGATGGCGAAACGGTTGAGGATATGATTGAACGAGATGGTGCATTGCAGATAGGTAAAGCTCTGGACATAATTTTTCAGGTGCTTCGTGCTATCCAATATTTAAATCAATTAAATATTGTTCATCGAGATATTAAACCGGGAAACATTATGTATTCAAAAATAGGGATAGCTAAGCTGGGAGATTTTGGTTTTGTAAAATCGAATCTTGAAAATATTATTTCAGCGGAAGGAGAGATTCTTGGCACTCCGGATTATATTAGCCCCGAAGCTGCATTAGGAGAAGTTGAATTAGATTTTAGAAGTGATGTTTATTCTCTCGGCGCAACCCTTTATCATATGCTAACGGGAGATTCTGTTTTTAGTGGCAGCTCAAGCGAAGTAATGGATAAACACATTACCGAAACTCCTGTGTCTCTAAAAACAATAAACCCAAAAGTTTCGGATCACCTATGTTTGGTTGTAGAAAAAATGATGGAGAAAAAACGCGAAGACCGCTATCAATCAGCTGGTGCATTATTTGATGTCCTTGAACTTTTAAGACTTGGTGAACGTTCGGCAAATGGTGAAAAAGAAGCGGGAAAAAGCACCATCATCAAAGCTCTTGAGAGAGGCAGATTAAAGGTCGGAGAACTACTTGAAAGTAAAGATGAATTAGAAGATGAGGTATTAAAACTTAGGCATCATCTTAAAATATTATTTGGATTACTTCTGCTTGCAGTAGTAGTTATTGGGATTCTTTTAGTTGGATAAAAAGGAGATTACTATGAAAAAAGTTATGATTGTTTTAGGATTAGTAATTTTGTCATGTATTAACAGTAAAGCAGAAGAAGCTACTCGTTCAAAAGTAGCAAAATCGATTAAGCTACTTAAGGCTCCGTATATGACGGATCGAATCAAAGGTATTCGAGCTGCAAGTAGGCTAACTGACAAACAAATTTTAGCTGATTTTAAAATAGTGGATTCACTTATTGCTACCGCTAATGATAACAGTTTAACTCCAAACGAAAGAAGTGAAGCCATGCGGGGGTTAGTAACTTTAGCTAATAATCAATTAATAGATGGTAGTATCTTGATTGAAAATTTAGCGAAACTTATTGCCAGCAAAAAAACAGATATCGAGGTTAGAATAGATGCCCTTTATGTCTTGGGAAGCTTGGGGAATGTAAAAGGAAAAACCTTAAACGATCAATCATTTATTAAAAAAGTTCAAAAGATGATCAAGGATATTGCCAAAAAGAGCAGTAATAAAACTGTGCTCAGATGTATTGCCTTTAAAGTTCTTGGTTCAATGGCAGGAAAAGGAGCTGAAAGCACCTTTTTAGAAGTTCTTAATGTTGAAAAGAAGATTAAAATTAAAGAGGCAGCAATTCAAGGTTTGCAAAATTATGTAGAAATAAGTGGTAATTCCAGCCAAAAAACAATGAATAGCATTTGTAATATTGTGGTAAAGTTTGATGGTAAAAAAGAAAGAAAACTCAGACTTATTGGAATAAGAACAATCGAACAATTTTTGGCAAATGGTACCAATCTTATTTATAAGAAAAAAGTAGCGAAATTTTTATTTAAAACCCTTGCTGATGGTGATGACGAAGAAATGATTGCAAGCAGCCAATGTCTTATAAGAATTAAGGACATTGATATAGTTGATCCATTTATCAATGAGATAAAAAAGAAAAGTCGTGGGGATAAAGCAACGCTTTCTCTTGTAAAAGGGGCAATTGAGCTTCTTGGACCATTTGCAAAAACCATTGCTAACACTACCGCAAGTACCAAAACTAAAAATAACGCAAAAAGTGACGCAGAAAAAATTATAAATAAAATTTTAATTCCGTTAGTCGGAAATAGTGGTATTGATGAAGAATTACGATTAACCGCAATGATTGGAGTTACTGCAATACCTCGGGCAATTAGTCGTGAAAATGTGGTAAAAACAATTATTTCAACATTATCTAAAAATGATAGTAAATCCAACAATAAAGTTAAAGAAGAAGCGGTTAAGGCATTGATGCAAATATCTCGAATTGAAAAGCCATTTATAACCAAAGATAAAAAAATAGATGCTAACGCATGGCAAGAATGGTTTAAGGATAATAAAAATTATCTAAAAGCTGGTAAAGCACCATGGGATCGTGAAAACTAATAATAAAGGAAAACACTATGGCTAACAAATTTAATATGCCAAAAATAACAGTCATTGCTTCATTGATAATTTCAAGCTGTTTACTCAGCGGTTGTCCTAAAGCGAAATTACCGTCATTTGGTAAAACCAAAACCAATCCTCTTCTGGGCGTGGCTACTATTGCTACATTTCATGAGGGGCAACAAGCGTATATGGATAAAGAATATACTATTGCTGCAAGAAAGATGGGGGTTTACGCTGAATCGTATCCAAATACGGTAAGAGGACTCGAAGCAAATATTGGCAAGCAATGAGTTTGTTAGAATTGGGCAATACCTCTAGGTGTCGAGATAATCTATTGATGGTTGAAAGCAATGATATGTCACCAAAATCAATTAAGGCATTGTCTTTGCGAGGAATTGCCAAAAGTTATGAGGCGGATAAAAATTATGCTAGAGCAGAAAATTTTTATAATAACCTTCTTGTTAAATATCCAAATGATTGCGATCAGGCAGAAATTATGTCATCACTAATTGATTGTGCAAAGGCAAGAGGAAATATAAAATTAGCAAGTCATTATCAAAATGAATTAAAGCGGATGGATTCAAAAAGCCCATATCTAACAAAGAAAAAACCAACCAAAGGGAATGTACCAAAACTATCAGGACTTCATCGAGTACAAGTTGGAGTATTTTCTAACAGGAAAAGAGCGTTGGCATTATTAGAAAAATTATATCGCAAAAAAATAAAATCTGTAGTCATTCATAAGGATGGAAAATACATTTTGCAGGCAGGAAGTTTTTCAAGTATTCAGAGAGCAAACGCCCAAGCGACAAAAATAAAAAGACTTGGATTTGATGCCATTGTCAAATAATTTCAACTGTAGAATAGAATAAAGCTAACAGGAGTATAGTTTGACAAAAGCAGCAAAGAAAACCCCAATGATGATACAATTTGATGCAATCAAGGAAAAGCATCCGGACACCATATTGTTTTTCCGAATGGGTGATTTTTATGAAATGTTTCATGATGATGCAGTGGTGGCAAGCAAGATATTAGGTCTTACTCTCACAAGTAGAAGTAAGGGGGAAAATGCAATTCCAATGGCAGGAATCCCCCATCACGCAGCAGACAAATACCTACAACAACTCATCACTGCGGGATATCGAGTTGCTATTTGTGATCAAATGGCAGACCCTACAACAGTTAAGGGAATTGTTCCTCGGGAAGTCACAAGGATTGTTACCCCCGGAACTTTAATAGAAGATTCTTCATTAGACAGCAATTGTAATAATTATCTTGCCGCTTGTGCCATTTGGAAAGATAGGGCAGGAATTGCTTTTCTTGATTTATCAACCGGAGAAATATTAATTGAAGAGGTATCTTCAAGCATTGCTCTTGATGTTCTTGAATGTGTAACCGCTGCTGAAACCTTGATTCCAGAGCGAGAGGCTGAGAAAAAAAACTCTCCCTTTGCTCAATTACAAGGTAGAAATCTTGGCTTAATAACTTATCACCCGGACAGTGATTTTTCAAACAAAAATGCCTCTAGTGTGGTTAAAGATTTTTATAATGTTGCATCGCTCGATGGTTTTGGAATATTAGAGGATGAGCCTTGTGTTGGTGCTCTTGCGCCAATACTTCGTTATGTGACAGAAACTCAAAAAGCAAAGGTAAGGCATCTTCGCTCACCCCGAAAAATTTACCGTGAACAGTCATTGATTTTAGATCGAGCCACAATAAGAAATCTTGAACTACTTGATTCTATTATTGGCTCGAATAAAAAAGCAACTCTTTTTAATGCAATAAATAAGACACAAACCGGTGCTGGTGGAAGAATGCTTCGTAAATGGTTATTACGCCCTCTTGCTGAGGTTAATGCCATTCAAATTCGTCAACAAGTAGTGATAGAGCTGGCATCAGACTTTTATACCTGCAAAACTCTCCAAGAAATTTTAACTGAAATTACCGATATAGAACGAATAATCGGTCGGGTTGGTTGTGGTAGGGCAAATGCCAGAGATTTATTTTCATTGGGAAAAACACTTTCTATATTACCAAAGATTGTAGATGTAATTTCTGAATTTAAGAGTAGTCGGTTGCTTGAACTTATCGAGAGATTAAGCGGACTTGATGTCATTGCCGAAAAAATACTTTCTGCAATAGTAGAACAACCACCAATAAATATTATGGAAGGTGGTATCTTTAAAAATGGCTACAATCAAGAACTTGATGAGTATAGAAGCATCTCAAGTGGTGGTAAGGAATGGATAGCAAATTATCAACAACAAGAAATTAAACGAACAGGGATTAACTCTCTCAAGGTAAAATACAATAAGGTTTTTGGCTACTATATTGAAATCACAAAAAGCAATCTTGGGCTTGCCCCTGAAAATTATGAGCGAAAACAGACACTGGTGAATGCTGAAAGATTTAGCACCCCTGAACTTAAAGAATATGAAGAAAAGGTGATTGGAGCGGAAGGAAAAATCTTCGAATTAGAATATAAGATGTTTCTTGAACTTAGAGAAGAAGTCGCTTCTGTGACTAGTAAAATCCAAATTGCGGCAGAAGCAATTAGTGAAATAGATGTATTAACCTCATTTGCTAATCTTGCTCAATCCGGTGGATATATTTTACCGGAAATAAACAATTCCACAAATATTGAAATTATTGACAGTCGTCATCCGGTGGTAGAAAGTATGTTGCAATCAGGGGAATTTGTCCCCAATGATTGCCAAATGGGATATCAAGATAGTCGTTTAATAATTGTAACTGGTCCGAATATGGCTGGGAAAAGCACTTATATAAGACAGTGTGCATTATTATTAATTATGGCACAGATGGGAGCCCCGGTTCCAGCAGAAAAAGCGACAATTGGAATTGCCGATAGAATATTTACTAGAGTGGGGGCAGCAGACGACCTTGCTCGTGGACAAAGTACCTTTATGGTAGAAATGAGCGAAGCAGCCAACATTATGAATAATGCAACTGAGCGTTCGTTCATTGTTCTTGATGAAGTTGGTAGAGGCACTAGCACTTTTGATGGAGTATCACTTGCATGGGCAATTACTGAATATATTCATCATAATTTAAAGGCACGGTGTATTTTTGCAACCCATTATCATGAGCTTTCGGAATTAGGAATAATTTTAGACGCTGCCAAAAACTACAATGTTGCGGTTCGTGATTGGAATGGTGAAATCATTTTTCTTCATCGAATAGAGCCAGGTAGTGCGGATAAAAGCTATGGTATTCATGTTGCACGACTTGCCGGAATTCCCCAAGAAATTATCAAACGCTCACAAGTAATTCTTGAAGGACTTGAAGAACAAGCGTCAAGAAGAGACAGTTCTATTGTTGGCACCAATGAAACCTTGCGTGCGGCAGCTAAATCAGTGCAGTTAACCCTTTTCGATGATCCTGATAGAGATAGTATTTGCAGGGAATTAGCATCACTAAAAACCAAAGATATGACTGCTGAAGACGCTATAACAGTTTTACAAAAATTTAATCTTCGTGCACAAAAATGGAAAGAAACTCAAGGGTATTAATTAATGCTTTTTAAACCCGACAAAACTATTAAAGATTTTCTTCACATCCACAGAGATTTTTCGGCAGCTGATGTTATTACTTTTTGGCAAATAGTAAAAATATTATTTTTTGCAATCACCTCAATCATTTTTTTTTGCTATGATTATAAATTATTTTTAACTGGCACATTTTTTATTCTTTGTTTCTTTTACGCCGGTTCTATTTCATATCGCCTCTTGTTAGTGATTTTATCTTGCATAAAAAACCCGGAACTTAAAATAATCGATCAAGAACTAAACAAATTGGTTGATGAAGAACTTCCCATTTATACGATTTTATTGCCAATGTATAAAGAAAGTAAAGTCGCAGAAAAATTAATTAAATCAATCAATCATCTTGATTACCCGCATGAAAAATTAGATGTCAAAATATTATTAGAAGAAGATGACGAACAAACAATAAAACTTTGTGAGCAAATAGACATTCCTTCATGTTGTGAAATTATTATTTGCCCTCACAGTTTTCCAAAAACAAAACCAAAAGCGTGCAATCATGGATTATTGAAAGCTCGTGGCAAATATTTGGTTATTTATGATGCAGAAGATTGCCCTGAATCAAATCAACTCAAAAAAGCAATATGTGCATTTTCCAAAATTGATGAAAAGATTATCTGTCTGCAAAGCAAACTCAATTATTATAATCCTTATGAAAATTGGCTAACAAAATTTTTCACTCTCGAATATTCTTGCTGGTTTGATTTATTTTTACCGGGGCTACATTTGGTAAATGCTCCTATTCCATTAGGTGGAACAAGCAATCATTTTAAAGTCAACATCTTGCAACAATTAGGAGGTTGGGATCCATTTAACGTAACTGAAGATTGTGATTTGGGGATTAGAATTCACCGTAAAGGTTATCTCACTCAGGTGCTTGATTCTACGACCTGGGAAGAAGCAAACGAAAAGATTGGTAATTGGCTTAGACAACGTTCTCGGTGGGTTAAAGGTTATATTCAAACCCATTTGGTTCATAGTAGAAACACGGTTAATACAATAAAGGACTTGGGTATTTTTGGGTATTTTAGTTATATTATGACAGTTGGTGGATTATCAATAACACTTTTATTGAATCCAATATTTTGGCTTATAATACTGTTATACACTTCATTGTGGATTGCCAAATTATCAGGGCTTGAAGTTGAACCATGGCATATGCTTTATTTTGATACCGTTAGTGATATCAATCTTGAATATACTTTATGGAGTAAACTGTCTTGGGTATTTTATGGAATTTCAGGAATGTTATTTATTGCAAATTTCTTTTTTATTCTGATTCATATTATTGCGTGCTTTAAGCGTAAGTTATATCGTCTCTTTCCGATGACAATATTAATCCCCTTTTATTGGATATTGATTAGCCTTGCGGCATGGAAAGGTTTTTTACAACTTTTCTTCCATCCGTTTTATTGGGAAAAAACCAATCATGGTTTAACCACAGTTCAGGATAAAGACATCAATGTCTAAATTAATACTCATCTTCACCTCTATAATATTTTTATTTGGATTTACCATCAATCTATCAGCAATAGAGAAAAATTATATGTCTATTGATTTAAGCTCTTTACCCCAAATAGCAAGGTATAAAGAAAAATTAATACTAAGAATAAATTTGGTCAATATTAGTGTATTTCCTCGCAAAAAAAATCCTGCAACAATTTCCCTTTTTGTGATGAAGAAAGATATAAAAGCCCTTATTCAAAAACAAACAATTCCCGCAGATAATAATATCCAAACTAGAGAAGTAGTTTTTACCATCAATCATCCATTCAATTACAAAGATTCAATTTTGATTTTTAGATATAAAAATTTAACTGTTGAAGAAGAAATTAATATTAAATTATTAGATTATAAATCCTCAGTAAAGAAATTGAAAATCTATGAAAATCAATGGTATTTCAATAATATCAAGACAATACTTTTATTTGATAGTTTTAATGAATCATCATATCGAAAGTGGTTAATCCCCAAAACAATTAATTCATTCTTTTTAATACCCAATAAACAGAAAATTTTATGGATGACAACTTTTAAATTAGTTGATAAATCCCTCTTTCCTCTCAATGATATAGACAAGGTATCATTCCTATATTCAAATCATGAAAAAAAACTTTCGTCTCCAATCGCTTCACTTTTTTGCGAAGTATTTAATGACAATAATAATATTGATGCAAACAGTGTCATTATAGATTTAGGAATTGAGGATATTAATAACCTAACACCTTACAATGATTACAAAGAAAACTTAGAGGGCTTGTTATTGTTGATAGAAAGCAAAACAAAAAAGAGGGAGGACTTCCTAATCTATTTAGTGCAACCAATTATCCCACAACTTTTAATAAGACAAAGCAAAAAATATTTAGAAATACTTACCAATATTGCCAACAAACATCACATCAAACTACTATCTGAAAAAAAATACTTAAATGATTTCAGTGGCGAAAATAACA
Source organism: uncultured Planctomycetota bacterium (assembly GCA_947311175.1). Lineage (GTDB taxonomy): Bacteria > Planctomycetota > SZUA-567 > SZUA-567 > JAFGNG01 > CAMZKK01. Next base: position 16,375 of record CAMZKK010000098.1, read on the forward strand.
TTGGATTCCACAGAGGCAACTTCTTTAAATCTAAAAAAACCATGAAAGTAATAATTCAAGGAATAACAAAAGAAATCAGCATTAATAAAGAAAAAAAGTTTGTGCTATATTTAATAATTGGTCTTTTAACATTCCTAATAATCTTCATCATCCACCAAATAAAAGTTCACCACCGCCTTAAAAAATTAATTGAAATCTCTACTTGCCAACATTGATATCATAAAAAACCTTTTGTAAACATAGCCCTTTTGCCGGTGCGGTTTGTCCGGCAGCTATTCGGGATTTCTGTTTAAAAATATCGGGTAGAGTTTGGATGGGGATATTACCTCGCGCAATATCAATGATTGTTCCAACAATTATTCTAACCATTTTGTAAAGAAACCCATTTCCTTCTATGGTAAAAAATAATTTATTTCCTTGTTGTCTCCATTCTGCAGTGCGGACTATCCTTATATTGTTCTTATCTTTTTTTTCGCCATCGGTAAAACTTGTAAAATCATGCATTCCTTTTATATATTCTGCTGCTTTTTTTAGTATTTCAAAATCTATTTCATCAGTGAGCCACCATACTTTATGTCTATCAATGGCAGGACGATTTTTTGCATTATCTATTTCATAAGTATAAATTTTCCCGGTTGCTGAATACCTTGAATGAAAATCACTCTTCACTTCTTCTGCATGGCGGATAGAAATATCCTTAGGAAGACAAGTATTTATTGCCCTCGTATATTTGATTGGCAATAAAACAAAGTCAATATCAAAGTGAGCAACTTGCCCCAGAGCATGAACTCCGGCATCAGTTCGACCTGAGCCATGAATTTTTATTTTTTGTTGAGTTATCTTAAAAAGTGCTTCTTCAATTTTACCTTGAACAGTTACTTGATTTGGCTGAATTTGCCACCCACAGTAGTTGCTACCATCATACTCAATAATTAATTTTATTCGTTTATTCATAGTTTACAATCGTCCCTTAATTGCTATAATAAACTCTTCAACCAACTCCCAATCATAAACCCCACGGCGTGCGTAATCTAACATAATCAAACACGTTTCTTCTGTCGAATATGGCTCTGGTGACGGATTTATTTTTTTGCCGTGCATATAGACACCATTATTCATAATCAAATTATCAATATCATTTGCAATCTGTACAATCTTTGTGCAAGAGTCATATTTGCTTGACCATGTGTTGAGGTCTTTGTGATGATCTTTTATTACATACTTTAAACATTCAAAAATTCTCACCTTTTCTATTGTATTAAAACCTTTTTCTATGTGGGCATGATACGTATCAAAATATTTGTCACTTTCAGGCATTTTAAAACAAATATGTTTGTTTGCACCAATATCGTGTAAGAATCCGCAAATTCCCAAAAGTGAAATTAATGCTTTCTTTATCCTTTCTTGAATTTTAAATTTAGATTTTTCAAGAATTCTACTAACCGCAATCATTGATAAAAACGAAACACTTAACCAATGCAATAGCATATTATTATTTGTTTTTTCTAATTCATAATAATAAAAATACAAATCTAAATAACCAAAAATATTTACCATTGCCTCAATCACTTCTCCTTTGCGACCGGAAGGCATCTCTTGTAAGATTACTTTTGTAAATTCAGATGAAGACAATTTGCTTTCAATTCTCGTACTATCTATTGGTTCTTTTTCAAAGAGAAATACTCCAAGGTCATAGCTTTTAATAATTTTTATGTAATTTATTTCTTTTCCTGAAAAATCAAGAATTGTCCCATTAGGATTGATATTTGCTTTTACGAGTGCTTGAATCATCTTCTTTTTAACAGTTCTGCCTTCTTGAATAATTGGTTCTTTCGACTCTATTGAATCAAATATTTTATTATCCATTGCCCAAATTGAGCTATCCGCCATTATTATTTGTTTTTGTTCTAATTCTGAATAAGAGTCAAATAGCTTAAGCAAAATTTCAAAAGGTAAAGAAAAATTACCGTCGATTACTGGCGGTAATGGACGTATCCCCGCCATCAATCTTGAAAGATAAGGCTTTTCTAACTCTATTTTTTCAATTGGTGGGGTTGGCTCTAACATTGCTTCAATTTTTAACAGCAAATCATTATAGGTTATTGGGTGTTTGATTATATCTTTAATCCCAAGCATTGAAGCCCGAGCTATTTCTTCTTTTTCAATTGCATTTACTGTCAAAATTATTTTTGAGTTTGAAAAACGATTTTTTACAGTTTCAGCAAGGGTTAATCCGTCAATGTCCGGAAGATTTATATCAATTATTGCAATCCTTATTTTCAGCTGCCATTTTTTTAATGCAGTTAATGAATTTCCACAACTGATTACACAATACCCATTTTTGGAAAGAATACTACGTGTTTTTTCTAAGATTTGTGGATTATCATTTACCATTAAAATTGCTTTATCGCTCTGTCCAATTTTAAGTTTTGTCAATTCATCTTGATTGGTTAAGAGCGTTTTTACTTTTAAGAAAAGATTTTCAGGGGTTGAGGGTTTTATTAAAAATTCATCAGCACCGGATTGAAGGAATAAATTTTGTTGTTTCTTGTCATGATTATTGGTAAAAATAATAACCGGAATATTTCTATAAGCAGGTATCTTTCGTAATTTTTTCAATTGAGTTATTGCTTCTAAATCTCTAAATTTTGATTCAAAAATCAGAATATGCGGAGCAGGATAAGATGAGTTTTCGTTTAGAAATGAAAACCCTTTATGTCCGGATTCAAATTCTATTACTTGATATTCATCAAGTTCGGTCAATGCTTTTTTAACAAATCCACGTACCGCACCAGCTTCATCTATTATATAAATGTGCTTTTTTTTTGGATTGATTTCTGCACTATTTTCTGTCATTTATTCACTCCAAGACAATTTTTTATCTTCAACTTAATGCTTTTTTTAGAATTTGGGTATGCATTTTTTTAATTGACACCGCATAACATTTGAACAAAATTAAACCACTCATAATTATTTTATTAAGGATAATAGTAGTGTCTAATAACAAAACAGTCCATGAAAATAATCAAACGAATCATACTTTTAAAGAAAGTTTTCAAATCTTTCTTGCCAAAATCACTCCATGGGTGGCATTAATTCTTGGATGTGGTTTACTAATTGGCATTTTTGTCTTACTTATTTCTCAAAAAAAACATACATTAGAAGAAACACGGAAAAAGGAAGAAGGCCAAATAAAAGAAATTATTTCAAATGTAAAAACATGGAAAATAAAACCCACTAAATTAATAAATAATATCAAATTACCGGGAATTGTGCAACCTTGGGAAAGCCTAATTTTAGAAAGTGAAGTGACTGGAAAGGTTATTTGCATTAATAAAGAAGAAGGTCAAGCGGTCAAAAAGAACGATATTATTGCCCAAATTGAAGATAGTGACTATAAATCTCTCAAGACACGCACTAAGGCTGAATTATTATTGGCTAGCCAAAATTATCAACGAACAAAAAATCTCAAAAAACAAGGAGCTGTTCCTCAATCAAAATTAGATAGTGCAAAGGCATCATTAGATAGTGCATTATCAGCATTTAACACTGCCACTCACAACCTAAAACGTTGTTGCATTCTTGCCCCGTTTGATGGAATTATCAATAAGAGATTTATCAGCTTAGGTTCTTTTGCTAAACCAGGGTCAAAAATTATTGAATTGATTGATATTCACAAAGTAAAGGTAGATATTGGAATTCCGGAAGCAGATATTACTAAAGTGAAAAATTTGAAAAATGCATCTATTACAATAAAAGCTTTGGATAACCTTAAAGTTACTGGTAAAAAGATTTTCCTTTCGGTAAAACCTATTGAGCAAGCAATGGTTTATAATCTTCGGCTATCCATTGATAATAAAAAGCAATTGTTATTGCCGGGAATGATAGTAGAGGCGAATATTATCCGTGAGATTATTCCAGAGGCAATTGTAGTGCCTTTATATTCTGTTATAGCAAAAAAACAAGAAACTTTTTGTTATGTAGTGAAAGATGATATTGCAATTTGTAAAAAGGTTAAGCTCGGAATAATAAAGGGAAATTTTGTTCATATTAAATCAGGATTAAACGTGGATGATGTTTTGATTGTGATTGGGCAAAGGCAATTGGAAGATAAACAAAAAATAAAAGTGATAGAGAAGCTTTCTTCAGTAAAGGGAGATTTTAATTGAAACACGAACAAGGTATAGTCACAAAGATAGATTCCGACTCAATTTTTGTAAAACTTACTCCAAATAATTCTGACGAATGTGCATCCTGTGGTTGCTGTCAGGCATTGGGCAATAATGAACATATTTTAAAGATTGATAGAGATGAAAATTCAAACTTAATTAATATAAAGCAAGGAAGTAAAGTAACGGTTGAGATAAATCTTCCAAATAAAGCGGTTGCTGGTTTTCTTTTATTTGGAATTCCACTAATAAATATGATTATATTTGGAATCGCAAGTGCTGTTTGTTTCCCTGAGAAAAACACATTATTCGTTGTTGGCGGTGGTTTAGGGTTAGTTGCTGGAGTTTTAGAGGTTTCAATCTTGAATAAAGTAGTTCCTGCTTTAAAAAAGGGCATTAAAGTTGTAGAAGTTAATGATTAATTTTATTAAAAACAATAGCCATATTTTGTCGTTAATATATAATTGCCAATATTGATAACTATAAATAACCCTTAACATTAGAGGATATATGCGTCCAATCAAAGTAATGCACATTTTAAGCGATATGGAAATAGGTGGTGCTCAAAAGGTTGTCTATGATATTGTGACAAATCTTGACCAAAGTAAATTCAAACCATCAGTTTGTACCTTGCGAAGTGGTGGTGCATTTATTTCAAGATTAGATGAAAAGAGGATTCCGCATCACATAAATTTCTTTTCTAGCAGATTTTCATTTTTTGGATTATGGCGATTGCGAACCTTGCTAAAAGAGCTGGAAATTGATATAGTCCACACCCATCTACGGCGAGCAAATATTAGTGGACAAATTGCCGCTCATCTTGCAGGCGTTCCGGTGGTCATTGGTCATTGTCATGATTCCCTAAAATATAAAAAAGGAATTCATCAAAGGGCTATAAAATGGTTGATAAAGAAATCAAGTAAATTTTTTGCTGTATCTGATGCCGTTGCCGAAAACAAAGCAAAATCTTTGGGGATAGACGACTCTCTGTTTACAACTTTTTATAATTTTATTGATCCAAGTTATTTTCAAATAGATGTCTCACCCCATCTTGCAAAAGCGGATATCGGTGCTCCTGTTGAAAATAAATGTGTGGGAATTGTTGGACGATTAAATCCAATAAAGGGGCATAGCCTTTTTCTTGATGCAGCATTTATTCTTAATCAACGACGAAGAGATATTCATTTTGCAATTGTTGGAGATGGGAAAATAAAGGAAGAACACAAAGAAAAAGTAAGGCGAATGGGAATGACTCACAAGGTTTCCTTTATTAGCTTTACTCATGACATTGCGAGAATCTACAAAGCACTTGATTGTTTGGCAATGTGTAGCGATAGCGAAGGATTTCCGATGGTGTTACTTGAAGCGCAAGCCGCAGGAGTTCCGGTCGTAGCAAAGGCAGTTGGAGGAGTAAGAGAGGCTCTTACTAACGGTGGTGGACTGCTTATTGATGAAGACAAGGCAAATCCAGATGCAATGGCTGCTGGCTTTGAGGAAGCACTTAAGCCAGCGACTACAAAAATGTTAAGAGCTCAAATGAAGAGCAATATTGATAATTTCAATGTGATTAAGCAAATTACCACCCTTGAAGATATTTATGATAATTTATATAAAGAAAAAAATGTTTATAAG
>CAMZKK010000099.1 GCA_947311175.1 uncultured Planctomycetota bacterium
CGTTTTTCAGTGGGATATTTCAACACCCCCAACGACTTCAAAGAATTAGAAAAGGCATTGTCCGAGATTTTATAATTCTAAAACAGTAATAAAAGCATCCTGCTTCTGCAAAATTTACCGCAAAATGTTTTATCCTAAATTTCTCAATTGATGAGGAATTTAGATTGAAGTAAAGGGAGGTTCCTTGGCAATTTATTTTTCTTTGTTGATATGAAATGCAGGGGCGCTTAAACTATATGCAAGTTTATTTTGTGTATTATTATTTACATACTTAAATTCCGCAGTTATACCCGAAAATGCCACGTGCTGAGGAATTTAGGATAAAGGATATTGTTGCTTTGAACTATAGAATTAAAAAGTCAATCTTATTAAAATTATTTTCTATAACCTTGTTTGGTTTGATAATTTTGATAACAATTTGGAATACATCAGTTCCTAAAAAATATCTTGCTTCAAAAATAAAAGAGCAGTTACTGGCTAATGGTTTATCTGATGTCAAACTTTCCGTTACTGATTTTTCATTAAATAGCTTAACAGTTAAAGATATAGATTTAGGGGAAAACTTACCGGTTAAAATCACTCAATTAAAATGCTTTTATAAACTTAATGATATTATTAATAAGCGAGTAAATCGGATTACCATTAAGGGCGGGAGTTATTTTATAAAAAAATCTAAATCTAATAAATCGCCAATTAAAGCATTACCATTTAATAAGTTGAGGATATTTGATTTTCAGATTCAAACTGAAATTACCCCAAATACCAAACTAAAGGCAACGATTGATGCAAGAATACAACCTGATGGTGATACGATAAAGATTATTTCTAATATTAAAGATGGAACCATTACAAACAAAGAGGATGAATTTTCAGTGAAAAGCTTAACTGGAAAAATTATTGCAAATTATAAAGAATCAAAGATTACGGTTAATGATTCGTCCTTTAAATTTTCAAAGGCAAAAATGGGAACCCTTTTATTTGATAAAGGGAAAATAAATCTTTCGTTTTTTGAAGATAAAATTTTATTTAAGACAGTGTGGTTAGATTTCTTAGGTGGCAATTTACTTGCTGAAAATTTTCATGTAAATACAGAAGGTTATGCTACGCAAGTGATGATTAGGGTAAACAAATTATCATTAAACAAAACTCTTGACTGGCTTTTAAAAGATACCCTTTCCGGAACAGGAGAGGTTAATGGAAAAGTATTTATCACCATCCCTAAATGGCCAATTTTATTGGTTGAGCCGGGGGGATATTTGGTGGCAACAGGGTCTCCGGGAAGATTAGAATTATATAAAAGTCAAGTAATAGGGACGGCATTAAATTCTTATGATAAAAAAGTTCAAAAAACAGGACAGCTTTTAATTGAAGTAATGCGAAATTTCTATTATGATGAATTTAGATTAGATATTATTAAGGAGGATAAATCGGTTATAGGTCGTATCTTTCTCAAGGGTGAGGGAGAAACCTCAACCCATAAACAACCGGTAGGTGGCTTGACAATTAATGATCATAATTTTCAACGCAACCTCCTTGCTCTTATTTTGGGCAATGATATGTTTGTTAAGATGAAGGATAAAATTGAAAATATGACAAAGAATAAATAGAGAACTACTGTATTAGGAGATATTTATGAAAAAGATAGAATTGATGTTGGCATTGGCATTGGCATTTAGTTTTATTGGTTGTGGCGCGACAATCGAGCATGAAGTTAAACCAATCCACATGACAATAGATGTAAATGTGAATATAAAAGTTGACAATAAGTTAAAAGATGTTTTTTCATTTGAAGATCAAATTGAAGAGGCAATGAAGTCAAACGATAAGTCTGAAACCAAAAATAAATAAGGAGGTAATTATGAAAAAATTGATAAATATAAGTATTGTTGCATTATTATTGGTAGCAAGTTTTACAATAAGCGTAACGGCTGGGGATAACAAAGCAGCTATATCAGCAATCGTAAAAAGTATGAAAGCTCGCTATCCTATAATTTTAAAGGTTAAGCGTGAAGGCATTATTGGAGAAAACTCTCAAAGATATGTTGAACAATTAGATACTGTAAAGTCACCAACTAAAGAATTGCTCACCTTAATTAAAGAAGAGAATGCGGATAGAAAAAAATTGTATGCCCTACTCGCTGATGAAATGAAAGTAAGTATAGATACTATTGCAAAGCGAAATGCCGTGAGAAATTTCAAAAAAGCGGAAAAGGGTTGTTTTTTAAAAAAACCGGATGGCACTTGGGTTAAAAAATAACTAATTGGAGAAACTTGTTATTTGTAGCTGATTAAAAGCAATAAAAAATGGGGCAAGCAAAGTCTTTTCGCTTGCCCTACATCTTTTATAAACCCTAATAGTCTAAGTTTCACGAGGTGAATTTAGAATTAAAAACCAAAACCCTAAATTTGTGTTCTACGTATAAGGTATCAGCTACTGAATTTAGGTTTAAGTTGGGTTTGCTGAATAGACAAAATCAGAAACCACCCAAAATGCCAAAATTCGATAATTTTCTATTAAACGATAAGAATAAATTTTCCTTTCTCGTTATCTTTGAGGATTTTATTTGCTGAATGTAGGTTTGGAAAATTGAAACCAAAAAAAA
>CAMZKK010000100.1 GCA_947311175.1 uncultured Planctomycetota bacterium
AAAGTAATGACATATTTTTGAGGATAAACTACTAATATATAATACTAAAAAGATAAATGAAATATTTTTAAAATAGAATCCATTTGTGTTAATTTAGTGTTAATAAAAAACAAATTGTAAAGGTAGGATGTTTTGACAAATGAACTAAACTTTATAAATATCAGAAACCATTTGCTCTAACTGGAAAAAGTCTGTTGCGTTTTTTACAGAGTGAATGCTTTCTTCCGGTGCGTCTTCAATTAGTTGACCAACAACAAAAACATTTCTTTTCCAAAAAGTAACTGAATCAAAAAGACTTTGATATGTTTCTATAGGCATATATCTTCCGTCACAAGCAATATCATCCTTGCCATTATCAAATTCTTGCCAATTTGTAAAATGAATATTAAATCCTCTTGCAGAAAAGAAAAATCCTAAAAGAACTCCCATCCCTTCCGGAACAATTCTAATGGTCTTGTCTTTACTTCGGTTTCTTTCTTCAAGCCCAGATTCGACTGTGCTAATTCCAAGAAATTCCGCAAATTCGCTCAATTCTTTAAGTATCTCCTTACAGAGACGTGGAATGGCATTTAAGCTACCAAGTAATTGACTCCACTGTTCCTCTGTGAGATTTAAATCTTCGACATAAAAATCACCGCCATGCCCTGCTCCAATTGCCTTAATTACGGTATTGGAAATCTTTATAACCGCCTCCATTGGAATCTTTTTGATAAGCACACCCTTTTGAATTACCCATTTATGATGACCTTCAATTCCATCATTAATCGCACGAGGTAATTTCCAATTTTCCCCAACCCTTGCCCCAAGAAAACTATGTGACATTGCAAATACTTCCTGCTCGGCATCAATTACCCTCACTCCTTCATTGCCAGCTCTCTTTAAAACCTGTTTATAATCTTCATTTAAATGATCATCAAAGACAATTTTCCCAAGGTCGTGAAGCAAACCTGCAAGAAATGAGTTTTCTTCGTGAATTCCTTTAACTTTTCTGGAAATAACTTTTGCAACAATTGCCGTGCCTAAGGCGTGAATCCAATACAAATATCTATTAAAACCGAAACTTTTTTCCTTTCGATCAAACAGTTTATAAACCGCAACCGTAACCGCTAATTGACGAATTTCTCGTCTGCCAACCCGAACAACCGCATCCTTAATCGTTGTGATTTTTCGATTTCCGCCAAATGCAACAGAATTTGCCCTCCGTAAAACCATCGCAGCAATTGCTGAATCACTACCAATAGGCACCGCTAATTTTTCTGCACTGGCGTCCGGATCATTACAAATTTGCACAATTTTTGCTGCAGCATGGGGCAAGACTAATAGATTGCTTACATTTTTTGCAACCATCCTTGCCTTTTCCGGCGGAGTATTCTTACCTTTAAATAAAACAGTGGTTATGCTTAATTGCTTATTTTGATTAGGGACTGCAGAACCACAGAGAATTTCTCTAATCTTCTTTACGAGAGATTGCTCTTTTATTGGATTTAGCATAACAGATGAAGCACCTAGTTTTAGCGCATAGAGAATATCTTGCCTGTCGAATTTGTCTCCATGTAATAAAAAAGGAATTTTATTCTTCCTTGCCAAAGAGCACATCCTAAGCATTCCTGTATTTTTGCGAAGATAAGGGAAGATTGAAATGTCAATCTGATCATTCAAAAAATACTCTTCAGCCTCACGACTGGTATGGACACCCTTAAATTCAACACCAAGCAACTCCGCACATCTTTTAAAGACATTAAGTTGGGTGTTTTTTTTATTAACCGCAAGCATTTTTAGTGATTCTATATCACCCTCAACATCAAGCGAGGTCTCAATAGAGGGTACTGTCTGAGTCTCCTCTCTTAGCATTTCTGAAAAATTATATTTACCTTCTCCTAAAGTGCTGTTTAGATTCTTACGCTCAACTTCTAAAAAGTTATAGGCATTTTTTACCTCTTCGGCTTCATGCTCAAGATACGTTTTGATGTCATCAACCATATCTTCTATATTTTTATATCTGTCGGAAAGTTCAAAAGCGGTTGCTGTTTCTATAATAGCAATGAGCTGAGAAGGAATTCCCGGTGCAAGTTCACTCGGCGAACGTAACGGGACATGATTGCTAATTGCCATTATTACATCACATGGGTTTTTCTTGTCGAAATATGGATAATGCCCCGTCATCAATTCATACATCGTTGCACCCAATGAATATATGTCGGCACGATGGTCGACCGATGCTGGTGTAGCAATCTGTTCTGGTGACGTATAAGCAGGTGATCCAAGAAGAATATTGTCTTGAGTAAGTCCGAGATTCTCTTCAAGATTCTTTGCTAAACCAAGATCGGTAACCTTTGTTAGGTATTCTCCTTCACCATGCTGACATGTTGCAAGATTATTTGGCTTTACATCTCGATGGATTATTCCATTATCGTGCAAGCATTGTAAGCCTTGTCCGGCGTGAATTATTACCTTAAGCCTATCTTCAATCGAAAAATCAGTTTTCACAATCTTCGGAGAAATTAAATTTTCAAATA
>CAMZKK010000101.1 GCA_947311175.1 uncultured Planctomycetota bacterium
ATAAATTAATTAATAAAAATAATATTGAGGTGCTTAATAATGTCAAGTAGAATGAATAGAAAAACAAGTTTATTTGTTATCAATAAATCGGACACCTACGCGACTACTAATCCCACACAATATTTCATAGGGTATTGTATCATGCAGCATATCTGTAAGTTCGTTCACGGTAATCGATTCGTTTTTATCTGTTCCGATTAATGTTGCGATAGAGCCAATGGTAACGGAATCATTTTTTATATCTGTAATGTCAACCATTATTGTATCCATACTGACAGCTCCAACTACCCGACAACGCTTTCCATCAATAAGCACTGATGATTTATTTGATAGCTCTCTGCGATAACCATCAGCATAGCCGAGTGGTAAGATTGCAATCTTGGAATATCGTTCGGTTTTAAATGTTCGATTATACCCAAGAAATGTGTTTTTCGGATATTCTTTTATTTGGACAATACTGCTTTTCCATGCCAGAGCCGGTTTTAGTGATAGTTGTGTATTTGTGTTATTTATTCCATAAGTTGCAATACCGGGGCGAATTAGACTGAACCAGCTTTTAGGATTGCCAATGCTTGCCTCTGAATTGGCGGTATGCTTGAGAGCAAAGGTATATCCGTTTTTTTCAAGGTTTTTAATAGTCTCTATAAATAGATTTAACTGTCCTGTTGTGTAATCAAGATTTTTTGCCTCTGCGAGATGAGTAAAAATTCCTTCAATCTCAAGGTTTGGGAATTTTGAAATTTTATGTAGAATTGGCAGGGCATCTGTAGGCATTATTCCTAATCTGCTCATACCGGTATCAATCTTGAGGTGAATCTTGACCTTTTTTTTCTGTCTAACTCCGGCAAGACTCGCAAGGATTGCGTTGTCTTCATTGTGAATAGAGATTGTTAGGTCATTTGCTATTGCAGTTTCCACCTCTTCCGGGAGTAGCACCCCGAGGATGATGATTGGTGAAGTGATTCCTTCTTTGCGAAGTTCTTCTCCTTCAAGACAGTTCGTAACTCCTAGTCTCGAAGCACCGGCACCTATAACTGTTTTTGCAACCTCAGTCGTTCCGTGTCCATAGCCATTTGCCTTTATTACATGCAAAATCTCAACATCATTGTGAATAAATGCTTTTAAATTTTTTATGTTTTTTGCAATATTTTTAAGATTTATTTCTATCCAGCTACGGTTATATGATGGATGCTCATATTTTCTTTCAATCATTACATATCCATAATTTATAATTGTTGTAATTTTCCTATTGCCTAATTATCTATTTATTGTGTTTGATAGTAAAGTAATTTGTTTTTTTTCGGGGAGGGGGAGAGGGAGAGAGAGAGGGGAGTAAGGATATGGGACACACAAAGGAAAATTTGTATGTCCCATGTTTAATCATATGTAATCATGTGTTTTATAATTCAGGGCCATCTTTGAAATTATTCACATCTTTGTTTGGATGAGTTATTGAGGCGTTGCCTAAATATTTTTCTGTTAATTTTCCGATTTCGTTATGGTTGGTAGCAGCTCTTTTTAAAAACATATCGCTCAATCTTTGTTGATTTCGATAGCCATAGATAAGTCCGAGATATAGCTGATGAACACCTTTGACTTTGTCGTTTAGTTTATTGTTGCGAACAGCCATGTCTTCGTATAGTTTTAGCATCGTATCTGTATAAAATTCGGGAAAGATTGAATTGCTTTGCTTCATTGTCTTGAAATTGGCAAGAGAATAGATTGATATCCATTCAGGCATGGGGTTATTGTTGGTCGGGTTTTTTCCTGTCTGCAAGGTGTTGTCAATTGTAGTTGGCACTACAAGTTCTTCTATTCCGTCTTTGTTGATGTCGATTGCTGTAATCTTCGCTTTATTTTGAATAGTTTTGACAGCCATCATTGGATAAAGCTTACCGTTAATAAGTTTTAAACAGCAATGAAATGAATAATATACATTGTTCTTTTTGTACCACAATGAAGCAATTATTTCCTTTGCTTGATCGCCATCAATGTCGGAAAGTTGAATTGAGCCGTTTTCAAATTTTTTATCAATCCACGAGCCAACAACAGCTTTTGGCATGGTTCCTAAATTTATATTTTCACTAATAGAATAAATTGTTTTGCGAGCAACAATTTCTCTGTATCCGCTCTTTTGGTTACGTTTACAAATTATGATATATGCTTCATTCATTGTAGCTTTTTCACTTCGCTTTCCGCTTTGTTGAGTAACCAGCAATACTTCTTCGTTGAATTTTTCACCATTGCCATCTTTCTTCCCATCAATATCGCCATTGATTCTTCCTCTAACCCAATACCACATATCTCCTTGGCATTTACCGATAATATCGGGGCTGTAGTCAACGGTTTTGGTGGGGGTAAGTGTTTGGTATTCAGGGGTTAAGCATCCTGTCAGAATAACACATAAGATTATTGCAAAGGTTAAATTGAGTTTTAAATTCATCCTCTCATCTCCTGTTGTTGAGTATTTTTCAAGAGAAGATACCATCACTAAATGAATCTTCTGTCTTGATATTTTCATTGTTGCCTTTAGCCGTCTCTGAATTATCTGATTTTGTTAAAAAGTCTTCATTAAACGAATCGTCAGAAACATTAAATTGTTGACTGGCATCTTCTTCTGTATTGTCTATTGGGTTTTCGGTGATTTTTTTATATTCGTCGATAATGGCCTTGTGAATCATTTCTCTGCATTCTACATTTATTGGGTGGGCTATATCCATAAATATTCTATGGTTGTCAAATTTGTTTTTATTGCTGATAGTTATTTCTTCACCACAGGCATTGCAAAATTTAGAATTGCTTGCATTGCGGTGATAGCATTTAGGGCATTTGCTCATTGCCTTGCGACTTGGCATTGCTACAAAATGTCCGTTCTCTCCATCTATAATTTTAATTTCTTTAACGGCAAAACAATTATCAAAAATAATACTGGCGAATGCTCTTAACTTTTCTTTAGAACAATGCTTGACAGGTCTTATCTTAACTTCTGTTATCTGCATTTTTAACCCCCTGAAAATGTGACTTAAAGTTTAGATTTGACAGCAATGCACTCATGCACACCATCAATTAATTTTACCTTTTTCAATACCGTGTTAATATCTTCGTCATCATTTAAAACACCAAATAAGGTAGAGCCGCTTCCGCTCATTGCAACCTTTTTAAATGGTAGCTTTTTTAAATTATCAAATACAGCTTTTTCTTTCGGTTCGTTAATAAACACACTGTGTTCAAAATGATTGTAAATGGCTTCTACAATAGTCTTTTGAGAATTGTTGTTTATGGCGTCAATAAATTCCTTAATGTTTTTTTTATTAAATCTATTTTTATCAAGATTGTCATAAGCTGATTTTGTTGAAATTCCCCATTCGGGAAATACAAGAATTATGTTTGATAGAGATATGTTGTTTAGCTTGGTTATCTTTTCTCCTCTGCCTTTGCATAGGCAAGTTCCACCGTAACCATTTAAGAAAAAATTAATATCACTGCCAAGTGATGATGCAATTTCTTCAAGCTGCTCACCGGAGGCATTCAGCCCCCATAATTTATTTAGGGCATCGAGGGTTACTGCACAGTTTGATGAACCGCCACCAAGCCCACCGCCGGCAGGGATTTTTTTGATTAAATGAATATCAACTCCGATTTTTTTTGCATTCGGAAATTTCTCTTGTAACTTTTTAGTAGCTTTAATGATTAGATTTTTCGAGTCGCAGGGGATGGTATTATCGGTGCAGGTTAGATTTATTTGATTATCACAACGAGGAGAAAAAATCATTTCGTCAGCCAAGTCAATTTCGTGCATTATGGTTTCGATTTCATGAAAGCCATCATTGCGTTTGCCGGTAATCTCAAGAAACAAATTAATCTTAGCGTATGACCTTACTTTAATTGCGTTGCTACTCTCTACCATAGTTGTCGTCCCAGAGTGTTATTTACTAACAATTTTAAGTATACAAACTATAAATTTTCCGTCAAATCAATTTACAAAAAAAGGAAGTAATAAGGATGAGTGACACGCAAAAAAAAACTTTGCATGTCCCTCGGAATAATAATACGCTTGCGATAAACAACGACGCAAAGCGTCACAATCACTTTTAATTTTTAATTAATAATTATTATGTTCTAACAAAAGACCAACCAATCGGTTTCTCATTGTCATACGGCATATATCCGTGAAACAATCTTTGATCATCATCAAAAACTAATGGTAAAAAATGTTTGTCGCCTTCCCACATTGGCAATTCATTCATCTTGTTTATATCGACCCATTCCAAATCACCTTCTTCATTGTTTTTTGTTGGGGTGCCGGAGAATGAATCGACAAGAAAAATAAATCCCAGCCAGTCTTCATTATTTTTACCAAAGCCGGTCCAGTTAATAGTCCCTCGTAAGCTTATGGATTCAACCTCAATCCCGGCTTCTTCTTTGATTTCTCGTTTGATACCACTGATAATATCCTCATTGCTTTCTAGCTTTCCACCAAGTCCATTATACTTACCAAGATGAGTATCATCATCCCGAGCATTCCGATGAACAAGCAAAACCTGTCTCTTATCAGGTGACAGAATATAAGCCAAAGTCCCCACAATCGGACAATACGGCATAGTTTTCCCCTTTCAGATTATTTGTAAAAAAAGTCCTCTTGCAATTTGAATTTATAATCAATATATTATAAAAGTCAATTCTGTTATAAATCTATTGAGGGGGAGGTGAAATTGTTAGAACAGTTCGCATATCAGGTTTTTACATTTGATATAAAATTAGAGCAAGATTTATTTAAAGATTTTTGAGTCTCCCTTGCCTAATGATAGTGAAAGGATGAGTAAATATAACCATATCCCTCATCCTTTTATAATTAGTCCAAGTAAGGTTGATGAGAACAATAAATTGGTAACGTCCCACTTTAGGGGGAGGTTACCGATGCGGAATTAGACAATCATCTTGGATATAGCAAGCATAACTTTAAGGGCAATAATAGTGGTAATAGTCGTAATGGCAGAAGTAAGAAGAAAG
>CAMZKK010000102.1 GCA_947311175.1 uncultured Planctomycetota bacterium
TGGCTACAAATTTAATTATAAATAGTCGTAACGCGTTTGCCTGTATTTAGTTAACTACGATATTGCCCGTTAAAATCCGTTTAAAATAGTATATTTTGACTTAGGTGGCTTCATAGACTACATCCTTTTCATGTGGGAAAATTATATAGTTTATGAGTCACCTATTTTTAGTCAAACCATATAGTATTTTTCTATCCTATGGGATGACTGTGACAATTTAGTTCAAAGATAGCTTTATTTCTGCTAACAACCGATTTATTTCATCATCGGTGCCAATGCTTATCCGCAAGCAATCGCTTAATCGTGGAGTAGAAAAGTATCTTACAAAAATATTCTTTTCTTTAAGCTGTCGGTATATTTTTTTCGCAATACCTTTGGTAAATTTCACCAATACAAAATTGGCTTGAGAAGGAAAGACAAAACACCCAAGATTCTCAAGCTCTGTTGTCAAGCGATTGCGGGTTGCTTTAATCATAGTAATGTTCTTTTGAAGATTCGTTTGATCCTCTATTGCCGCAGTAGCTGCTTCTATTGGCAGAACCCCGAGATTGTAAGAATCCTTGACCTTCATCATATTTTTTATCAAAAATTCATTAGCCAGCCCCAAACCAACTCGCAACCCGGCTAGAGAATAACTTTTTGAAAAGGTTCTCGTTACTATTATATTATCGAATTCTGAAATTAGTGAAATCGCATTTTCTTCTGCAAAATCAGCATATGCTTCATCAACAACCACAACGCCATCTATCTTTCGACACAACAGCCTAATCTCATCATGACCAACCACCGTCCCACTGGGGCTATTGGGATTTGGTAGAAAGAATAATTTTATTCCTGTCAAATCAATTTCATTTGGGATTTTGTAATCTTTGGTAAATTCAAATAACTTATAATTTGTTCCTTGAATGTTTGCCAATGTTTCATACAGGGTATAAGATGGAGTAAAAGAAGCAATGGTGTCATTAGAAGAAGTGCATGTTCTTACAATAATATTTAAAATATCATCACTTCCATTACCGGCAATCACTTGTTCTTTGTTTAATCCATAAAGTTTTGCCGCACTCATTCTCAATTTATTGCTCAATGGATCTGAATATCTGTTCAACTCCCCTGCACTGGTATTAATTGCTTTAATTACTTTTTCTGAAACCGGATATGGATTTTCGTTGGTGTTTAATTTTATATAAGAGCCATTCTGTGGTTGTTCTCCGGGAACATAGCCATCCATTCTTTGTATGTCATCTCGAATTATCATTTTGATTTCCCTTCTTCTATTGTTAAATATCGTTTAACCTAACCTTTACCGCATTAGCATGAGCGGTAAGACCTTCAAGTTCTGCCATTTCTACAATATATCTGCCGGTTTGGGCCAGTCGTTGTTTTGAATAATTTATAATTGAAATATCTTTCAGAAAATCATAAACCGATAAACTACTACTAAAACGTGCAGCGCCACCAGTGGGTAAGACATGGTTGGTGCCGCAGAAATAATCACCCACTGGCTCAGTGCTATAACTTCCCAAAAATATTGCACCGGCATTAACAATTTTCTCACTTAATTTCTCAGAATCAGCCGTTTGAATTTCAAGGTGTTCGGGGGCTATCATATTTGATACTGTCACCGCTTCATTCAAGTCATCGACGATAAATATTGCTCCGTAATTATCCAGACTTTTTTCAATTGCTTCTTTTCTTGTCAAACCAGCCAATTGTTTTTCAACTTCATTTTGAACAGCAAGGGCAAGTTCTTTGCAATCTGTCAGCACTACTCCTGCTTCAATTCCGGTGCCATGTTCAACTTGCGATAGCAGGTCGGCAGCGACATATTTTGGGTTGGCTGTTTTATCACAAATAATAACAACCTCAGAGGGTCCGGCAATCGAGTCAATCCCTACCGCACCGTAAACCATTTTTTTTGCAGTAGAAACATAGATATTGCCGGGTCCGGCAATCTTGTCCACTCTCGGGATAGATTCGGTGCCATAGGCAAGGGCAGCAATTGCCCAAGCACTGCCAACTCTATAGATTTCATCAATTCCAAGAAGAGAAAATGCGGTAAGGATATGCGAATTAATCTTTCCTTCTTTATTTGGTGGTGTTACTGCAACAATTCTCTTAACCCCGGCAATTTGTGCAGGAATAACATTCATTAATACACTACTAAAGAGCGGAGCAGTCCCTGCCGGGCAATAAACCCCTGCTATCTCTACCGGCAATACCTTTTTAGAGAGCAATACTCCATCGCCATCATCGTGCCGATAACTTGAGCGATTTTGATATTTATGAAATGCTCTAATATTTTCTATTGCCTTGCTCGCTGCAATGACAAAGCTTTCCGTAACATTTTTTCTCGCATTTTGTATTTCATCATTACTTATTCTGATATTTTCTTGATTTAGTTTGAAATTATCAAATGATTCAGAATATTCACGCAAAGCATTATCACCATTCTTTTTAACATTGTTAATAATTGCGGAAACTTTGTCCCACACATCGGCACTATCTTGCTCGGCACGAGTAAGGATTTTTTTAAACTGGGAGTTTTCATTGTCATACTTTTCAATTCTAATCATTTATAAATACCTTTCAGACTTATGTTGATTGCTAAATTATTTATATCATCACTTCTGTGATATATTAAAAAATATTGCAGGCAATTTAATATAATCAAGAAATCATTAATCCTCAAATAAAATATTTAATTACCAATTTGTTTTATTCTAAATTTCAACTTTGGAATTTAGGTTTGTTCTTGATAACTTATCTTTGCCGATGTAAGTTACAGCAAAGGTTGTATTTATTATATGGGAAAATAGTGAAAAAAAGCCAACAAAAACAACTACTCACAATCTGCACATTGATTATCATCTTAAATTCAGGATGTATGAGGGATTATTCATATCGGAAAATATTAAATCCTCTTCAAGAGATAGGTTTTGCAAGTGAACTAGAAGGCAAATGTTATATTTTAATAAATGAAGAAAGAAAAAAACAAGGATTAAAACCATTGCAACTCGACTATCAGTTAAAAAAAATAACAATGGAGCATACCAAAGATATGGTAAGAATGGCATGTATATCCCATCAAGGAATCGACAACAAAGAGGTTTCCGAAAGAGCAAACACTGCCCATATTGATTGGGAAATAATTGGCGAGAATATTGCAAGAAATAAAGGGTACTCCAATCCGGTAAATAGGGCGGTTAAGGATTGGATGAACAGCAAAGGTCATAGAGCGAATATCTTAAATAAAGAATTTACTCATACCGCAATTTCTATAACAAAAAGCAAAGACGGTTTTTTTTACTTTACGCAAGTATTTATGAAACCTATTTTATAGTTGTAGTATTTACCAAATAAAGTTAAATATAAATCGCAGTAAAACTTAAATTTCGCAGTTGCACCCGAAAAGGGTAATTCCCTGCGAAATTTAATTAACAATGAATAATGAATAATGAATAATGAACAATTAACAATGGAGGTACTTTAGCTATCGCTAAAGGAAATTTTGATAATTTGTATCGCCAATATTTCTCTTTATCCAATGGGTTCATGTGCTGGTGAGTACTTGTGCTCTGGAGCAAATGAAAATTGAGGCTTCCATTTTATTAAAATCGCTAATAATCATCCTTCATTTTTTAATTGTTAACTTTTAATTTTTAATTCTAAATTTCTCCATTGAGAAATTTAAGTTATACAGGAGAATCTACTTGGAAGCGTTATGGCTTGTAATTATTCTTTGCACCTCAATAGCCACCTTTAATATTGGTGGGGCAATGATAAGACTGTCTGATAAATTATCAAAAATAACCCTTATCTTGAGTTGTGGATTTTTGGCAATATATTTTTATCTAACGATAAGACCGGATTTAGAATTTAAAATCCTCACTTACTTTCCTGAATATATATATATAAGAGGAGGGATATATCTACCGCTTATAACCTCTTTTTATGGTATTGCTAAAAATAAATTAAAGCTTAGGTTTCAGCAAGTAGCCAAATTGATAATGTTTTTCCTTGTTTTATCAGTAATGTATGATTATCGTTGGGCATTCAAGTTGATAGATTATTCAAAGATAAATGGTACAAAAAATAAAGAAGGTATTTGCGCAAACAGTATCCCTGACACTAGGGCAGCGGCTGTTGCCGATAGTCTTATTTATTATTATGGGGTTGATATCGATGAAGGTTGGATGGCAAGAGCGACCCTAACTCGCCTTAATGGAGGGGCGGATATGGTAGAATTAGCAAGCGGTATCAAACGTGCTCTTAGTGGCACGGAATGTAAGGTAAAAATAATCAAATCAGAAATCGGTAATTTAATGAAAATCAAAATGCCATGCTTGGTATTTTTCAAATCTTCAAAAAATAATTTCAAAAGAAAATATGCAAATAATCCTCTACTATGCTTTGGGATAAACGATAAATGGGTGCTTCTTGCCTCTCCTCGACAAGGCATTACGTGGATGGATACTAAAGCCTTTAATGCGTTATGGAATGGTTATGCCATCGTCATTGATTCACCCAAGTATCTTAAACCCAGCCGAAGACAACCGGTATGGATGTAATAATTGCACAGGAGATAGTCGAATGAAAACTCTAACCAAGGAAATTTGGAAAAACATCTCAAAGAGAAGAGAGATTGTGTCTATTCACAGTGAAGTCGAGGCGTTGGTCAGAGAAAGCGATATTCGTGATGGGCTATGTTATGTGGGAGCAATGCACATAACTGCGTCTGTTTTTATCAATGACAACGAACCGGGATTACACAGTGACTTTGAGCATTGGCTTGAGCGACTTGCCCCAGAAAAACCTTATGAACAATATGCTCACAATGGTTTTGAAGATAATGGCGACGCTCACCTCAAAAGGACAATTATGGGAAGAGAAGTGGTTGTCCCTATCACTGATGGCAAGCTTCATCTTGGGCCATGGGAGCATATTTTTTATTATGAAATGGATGGCAAACGGAAGAAACGACTGCTTGTCAAAATTATTGGGAAATAGAATTAATATTCCATGGCTGGCAGCCAAATTCAGGATAAAAATATGATTCAAAATATCAATCCTCAAAAACTGTTGCGAAAAAAAACGCAAAAGCAAATAACGAATAAAGAACCCAAAAAGAGGAGTACAAGACAGTTTTTAAAAGTGATTGCACCGGGAACACGATTTATTGGTCAGTATGAACTTCTTGAGCTTGTTGAACGAGGTGGAATGGGGGTTGTTTATCGTGCAAGAAACAGAAATGATGGCTCAATTGTTGCAATCAAAGAATTTGTAAGTGGCGAAGACATCCCAAAAGAAGATGCCGAGCGATTTAAGCATGAAATAGATACCACCATGATGCTTGATCATCCTAACATTATAAAAATTATAAATTTTGGAATTTCAAAATCGCACAATTATTGGTTTGCAATGGAATTTGTTGCCGGTGGTGACCTTCTTCAATGGTTAGAAGAAAAAGATCCTGAAATAAATCAAGTATGTAAACTGCTAATAACCATTGCCACCGCAGTTCAACATGCCCACGACAAAGGAATTATTCACCGAGATTTAAAACCGGGAAATATCTTGATGAAAGATAATGGTGAACCCTTAGTAATGGATTTTGGACTTGCCAAAGATGCTTCATTTAGTGCTGAAAATATAACGCAAAATGGCATTGCTCTTGGAACCTACAATTATATGCCACCAGAGCAAGCCCTTGGTAATAATAATCAAATTGACACCAGAAGCGATATCTATTCGATAGGGGCAATCTTGTATCAAGTATTAACCGGCATCCCGCCATTTGTGGGAAAAAATGAATTAGACATCCTTACTCAAATCATTGAATGTGACCCAGTTCCAATCTTCAAAATAAACCCAGATGTGCCTGTAAGCATTCAAACAATAACAATGAAATGTCTGGAAAAAGAAAAGAGACATCGGTATAGCTCGGCACAAGAAGTTGCTGATGAACTTGGACGCTATTTAAACGGCATTCCTATTACGGCAAAACCTCCGTGCAAGCTTAGAATGATAAAAAAATGTGTCCGCAAGAATCGTTCAGTAATCACAACTTTGATTACCTTACTCGTCTCTATTGGCATTGTTTTTGCGTTTTATGTAAAGAATTTAAAAAAACAAACAACTTCCGGTATCTATGCTTCAAGTATGGATATTAAGATTGACGATACAAGTCTTTCATTATCAATTACGAATAAAGGTGATATTGACCTTGAGTCTCTTCTTAACTTAATAACAAATATTTCAACTGATGCTAATTCTAAAAAAATATCTTTATTTATTAAAAACTGCCGAATAGGCGATATTGCATCCTTACGTAACCTACAAATAGAAAAGTTATGCCTATCAAATACCAATATTAAAGATTTTACACCATTATCAACTATGAATCTAAAATATTTAGACATAAGCAACACAGACTTTTCAGATTTGACAATCTTATTAAATAGCAAAAACAGCCTTGAGGTGTTAAATATTGCAAATACAAAAATAACTAATTTTACTCCGCTAATGAAATTAAAAAAAATCAAGATTTTGTTGATTGATAAGGAAATGACCAAGAAATTTGGAGGGTTTATTGAGAAGCAAACTCAAATTAAAAAAATCAAGATAATTAACTAAATTTATGTCTCAAAATATTTATGCAAGGTGTCTAATATTAAGACGATGGAAAATAATGATGCTGAAATCATAAGAAAAGTCCTGAATGGACAAAAAGAAGCCTTTTCGGAAATAGCAGATAAATATGCTTCTCTGGTTGCTTCTATTGCCTATTCAATAGTAAATAATAGTGAAACCGCAAAAGATATTGCACAAGATAGCTTATTTGATGCATTTTTGAAATTAGACAAGTTAAAGGATATTGACAAATTTAAGAGCTGGCTCTGTCAAATAACCAAAAACAAGGCAATAAATTGGGTTAAAAGCAATATCGCCAAGAAAAAAGCACTTAAAGAGGTAAGAAAACAAAAAGAAAAAACTGAAAAAAAAAATACAGATAAAGAAGATGAGATGTTAATTGCAATAGGAAAGCTAAATGAGATTGAGCGAGAAATAACTTTATTGCGTTATTATAATGAATTATCAAGAGGTGAAACCTCTGAATTTCTTTCAATCAGTGAAGCAGCCGCAGACAAAAGGTTACAAAGAGCAATAAAAAAACTAAAAGATTTATTAAAGTAAAGTAACAAAAGCATCCTGCTTTTGCCATAAAATCTAAAGCAGAATGCTTTAGATTTAAAGACTTAAGACTTAAGACTTAAGACTTAAGTCTTTAAGAATTAAGAATTAAGAATTAAGAATTAATAATTAAAAATTAAAAATTAAGAATTAAAAATTTGATGCCTATTTGGAGAAATGATGAAAAAAGTACCCGCAGAGTGGGAGAGGCAACGCGTTGTATTGATGAGTTTTCCTCATGAGGAGACAGACTGGGCCATAGGGGGGCTTACTGAAGCCCTGAGCCCTTTTATCCGTATCGCCCAGGCGATCGCCTACAGCCAGCCTCTCTCTATCATCTGCCGCGACAAAGAGGCGATCAGCAGCCATTTCTGCTCCCGACGCAACA
>CAMZKK010000103.1 GCA_947311175.1 uncultured Planctomycetota bacterium
AACGGGCATTGAAATTGTTGGATATGAAAATTAAAAAATATCCAAACTGTTCATCTGCTTGTATAAAAAAAGGCAATTTGCTACTGACCTTAAAAAACAAAAAGAAGGCGATTGAAGCATTTAAAGAAGCACAGAGAAGAAATAGAGCTGGTTTCATAAATGATTTGAAGTTACAGAAGAGATTGCGAGAGCTCACCAATACAACATGGATTAATTCTCTCTATGATGTCGATTTAAAAACTATTTCGGTAGAAAAATATAATGGGAAAAATTATCCGGCTGCAAGTTATGCGACATTGCTTAAGGTTGTTGTTTGTCAAGTATTTCCAGATATGTCAAGTGAGACTTTAATTCATTCAGCCGTTAAGGTAATAACCAAAGACGGGATAGATAGGCTTGGCGAGATGCGAATGCCATCTGATCCGGACAATCTTCTTTTGTGTCAAACAATCCTGCCTAATGGTAAAGTTTTTACTCCAACCAACATTAGAGAATTAAGCTTTAGTAATGCGGCAAGTATGTATAATGTAGTTCCAAATTCCATTCTTGAATACAGTTATAGAGAAACCAGAGATGGAGGAATCAATCGAGAATTTAATAAAACTTTTTTCTTTGAAGATTTTTATAATCCAACAGCTTTGAAAAAGTATGTATTAATTATTCCAAAATCAATGGCTAAGCAGCTAAGCGTAAAGGTATTTCCTGACACATTTTCTCCGACAGTTAAAGAAATTGGAGGAAAGCTTATTTACACTTGGTTGAAAAAGGATTTGCAGGGAAGGCTGCCGGAACCCTTGATGCCTGATCGTTCAAAAACTCTTACCAACTTGAAAATTAAAATCAGGGATAAGAGATTTGCAACCAATATTCATCGGTTCAGAATGCCGAATATTGTTCACAGTAATTCCGCAATCAGAAAAAAAGCGATTGAGCTTACAGCCAATCTAAAAACCATTGAAGAAAAAGTGGCAGCAATTCACTTTTTTATTCGTTCGACGATAAAGTTCTCAAATGAAAGTAAAACCGCTCGAGATGTATTTTTGCTAAAGAGTGGTAATAGTCAAACAACAATGTTATTAATGCAGGCTATGTTAGATGCGATTGGAATCAAATCGGAACAGGCACAAGCAAATACTAGGTATAAATTATTTTCTTCCGACAGCAAAGAAAGAGGGCGGTCAGTCGGAAACTTTTATACAAAACTTTTATTTAT
Source organism: uncultured Planctomycetota bacterium (assembly GCA_947311175.1). GTDB lineage: Bacteria > Planctomycetota > SZUA-567 > SZUA-567 > JAFGNG01 > CAMZKK01. Next base: position 1,214 of record CAMZKK010000103.1, read on the forward strand.
TAAAAATAATAAAGAGAACAATATTTGGTTAAGATTTATCAATAATAGTCAAAACCCAATTAGGCATTTTAGACCTGCAGACTTAGGAGCAGATACCTATGGAGCTCCGGCAATAACATCTGATAATAACGGATTTATAACTCTTCATCATGTATGTGAATTGGCTACTGAAAAAAAACCGGTTGCATTTGATATTAGAATAAATCTTCAAAGTGATGGAGGCGCTAAGGTTGAGGGGAAAATAAATTTTTACGGGATTATTGCCGGAGAATTGCGAACAATTGCCGATATGCCTCAACAAGGAAGAAGGAGAATTGAAGGAATTATTACCAGATATTTACCGAAGATTATTCTTGATAAATCAGAATATCCACAAGCTAATACTAGTTATAGTGGTCATAAAAAGTTAGATGCCGAAAAATTTGTCTATAATTTTGGAGGAACTATAAAACAATTTTGTAGGAATGAACAAGATTCTTTGGTGTTTGACGCATTTTTCAAAAAAAATACTATCTTTCGTTCACTCCTAACCAAAAAAAATCGGTTGCTTGATTTTGATTTATCGCATGACATTGAATCACAGCAAACGATAACTGTAACTGCACCCGAAGGGTGGGTATTTACGGAAATTCCAAATAGTATATGGTTAGAAAGTGAATTTGGTTTATATGTAGCCAATTTTGTGGTCAGTGGCAGGAAACTTTCAATTTCACGTTTTTTGCTCATTCCGGCACGAAGGATAAATGCAAAAAAATATAAATACTTCGCAAACTTTATTGAGGCGTGTAGCAAAACAGAAAAAAATATTGTTACTATGGAAAAATTTCATCCTAAAGAACTTTCACCAATTACCGAATGTCGAACAGGAAAAGCGGTTGACTTAAATGATTTCTATATCAAATATCCGGTTGCAGTCAAATAAATGATAGCAGCAGAAATGAATAACAACAAAGAGAATGAGATTGAATCCGTCATTATTAGGTCTCCTAATTGGTTAGGCGATTGTGTTATGGCGATTCCTGCAATCAGAGAATTGAAGAAAAAATTTCCTGCGGCAAAGATTTATATCCAAGCCAAAAAATCGGTTGCGGTTATTTATGAATGGGTTGAGGAAATTGATGAGATACTTGTTTTTCCAGACGGTAAAGGATGGCAAAACTTAGCGTTAAAGTGGCAACATAGTAAAACAAACAAAGAATATCAATTCGACCTTGGAGTACTTTTTACCAATAGTTTCTCTACCGCATTTTGGTTATGGATGAGTAAAACAAAACGAATTGTCGGAATGAATCTTAGTTTTCGAGGGTTGTTTCTAACAGACAAAATTACCTTATCTAATGAAATAAAAAAAGCACATCAGGCGGAATGGTATTTATCATTGCTTAGACCTTTGGGAGTAGATGCTACCCTTTCAAATCCTGCATTAAGCAAGATAATGGGCAAAGACGATGATTTTCTTTCTAAATTTAAAAAACCATTTGTTATTATTGCCCCAGGTAGTGCGTACGGTCCGGCAAAAGATTGGCTCGCCTCGCACTTTGCAGAAGTGGCAGATAAGTTGATTGAAGAAAAAGGAGTTGAAGTAATAATTACCGGTGGGGAGAATGATAAAGAGAGTGCATCGGAAATTATTTCTATTTGCAGGAACGCAATAACAGACCCTACCGGCAAAACAAATATGTCTGAATTTTTAACATTATTGAGTAATGCCGCAGCTTTTGTCGGTAATGATTCCGGTGCAAGTCATTGTGCCGCAGCTTTTGGAATTCCGACTGTTGCGATTTTCGGTTCAACCGAGCCGGATAGAACTATGCCCATAGGGGACAACGTTTCATGTATCGTTGCCAAGCAAAAACCTGCATGTGTGCCATGTTTGAAACGAATTTGCCCAAAGAAGGATGAGCAAAATATGGCTTGCATGAAAGCCATAACTGCGGAAGATGTAATGAATAAAATATGCAATATTAATTTTAAGGTAAATAAACTTTAACCTAAAGATAGGACTAAAAATTTGAAAATTCTTCATATTAGCACCGCTCATGGATGGCGAGGCGGTGAACAACAGCTGCTTTATCTGGCAGAAGGATTGAGTAATCTTGGGGTTAAGAATATCATAGTTGCTCAACCGGATTCTCTGCTTCATTCCAAAGCTGAAAGAATGGCTATTGAAAGTGAGAAATTCTCATCTTCCGGTGAGTTAAATTTATTTAGTCATTTAAAACTTTCTAAAATCATTAAGAAACACACCCCGGATATTATCCATGCCCACGACGGTCATGCCGTAACCTATGCAATTGGTGGAGGAATTATCTCGCGTAGTAAAGCAAAACGA
>CAMZKK010000104.1 GCA_947311175.1 uncultured Planctomycetota bacterium
CGTTATCTGTGTAAACTTTACAATCTTTTAACGGAAGGGTTATTCACACCAAATTATTTTATATGAACGACAAGTGTTCGTTCAGCTAATTATATATATTATAATGGAAACCTGGAGGGTGTTATTATGAAAACCACAAAATCACAAATTAGTTTACTGTCGAATTGCGAAAATGAATTGACAAATCACACAGTGAACTCCGCAGTTAAAAAAAATAAAAATCTATTCTCTACAAATTTAAAATCACCCGCATTAAAAACCAAGTTCACTCTTATTGAATTACTGGTAGTAATTGCAATTATTGCCATTCTCATTTCACTATTACTACCAACAATTGATTTTGCAATGGATACCGCGAAAACTGATGCATGTATGAATAACCAAAAACAAACTGTCTCGGGGTTTATGATGTTTGCAAATGAGCATGATGGGTTGTTGATAGGATCACAGGATACAGATGGTGTTACAATGAGCACGTTATTTTCAGATTTTACCCTTGGTGATGACGAGGGTGCTAAATGGAGAGATTTTATATGTTATGATATTTCCCCTAAATTTGGAGGTTATGTCGCAGGTAAGGTTGCAAGGTGTAATCGTGAAGAAAACTCAAAAAAAATTAATGAAAAATCACCCGACAGAGGATTTGGAATGTGGGCGGATGAAAACGAATTTAATCTTTCATCAATTCAAAATGCAGGAAAACGAATGTATTTTATGGGGTCGTATAAAGATTGTGGTGATGGACATGATCAGAATTCTTTAATTCAGTATGGCAGTTCGTATGGGGATCCATATCTTGCACATGTCAGCGGCACAAAAAGTAATATATCATTCCATGATGGACATGTTGAGACTCAAGATCAACAACAAATAACTAAACATTTTCTAATTTATTATTCAGGATCTGAAACTTGGACTTTTCACACTAAGTTTAATACGCCATAATAACCAAAAATCAGATTTACTTAAAAGCAATTTATAAGCATTCAAACATAAGGAAAAAATTATGCAGACAAATAACAAATCTTTATTTATTTTATTGATGGCGATGGCATTTGTTTTTGCTGTGCAGTCATCTTCTTATGCAGCTCCTAAGGCGCCAATTGTTTATGTCGCTTGGGATGGCAAGGGTGACTACAATTGTGATGGCAAAGCTGATCAGGAACAAATTAATGAGGCTTTGAAATTTGTAGCATCAAACGATAAATTTACCACAGTTTATTTAAAGGGAAAACATACCTATTGGATTGATGAGCCGCTGGTAATCCCAAGTAATATAAAATTAACCGGTGATTCTACCGCCAAAGTTCAGTTAATAGATGGAGTTAAGTGGCCGGGAAATAAACCAATGGTAAGACAAGAGGGTGAAATCCACTGGAAGGATGATGACTTAGGAGTTGCCATATACGGAACTAAAGAAGATAAAATTTCAAATGTGGAAATTAGTGGATTTGAAATCTCCGGTGGTAAGCAAAAATTGCCGCATGGGAGATGGTATGTTATCTTGATAATGTTTAATCGAGCCTACAATATTAAAATTCACGATATGAATTTGAATAATGCCTGCGGTGATATTATTCGTATTTTTGATAACGGTGAACCACGCAGTAAAAATATAAAAATTTACAATAATAAATTACATAGTTCCGGGCATGAGGGAATGTATCTTTTAAGAATCAAAAATTTAAAAATTTATAATAATGAAATTACTTTGACAGAAACCAATGCCGGAATGAGAGTCGCTGATTGCACCAATATTTTAATCTATGGTAATACCATCGGAAATAGTTATGACATCAGACCTTCCGGATATGCAGGAATATATCTTAGTATTAACGGTTATGAACCTGATACAGCGGAAATATATGATAATTATGTTTATGGTAAAACAGTGGGAATTCTTGTTTATGTTGAATATCAAGGTATGGAGTCAAAATTTGTCCATATTCATCATAACAGAATATTCAAGATTGCTCATTTCAAAAATCGTACCGATCTCCAAGGAGGAATTCGTATAATTGGTGTTCGAAATGCACTTGTAGAATACAATACAATTGAGGGAAGTGTTAAAGATGGTATTATCTTTGAATTTGGTAATGTTGGGGTAAAGACTAAATACAATGAAAAAGGAGAAGATATTTTCCCTGGTAAATTTAAAACTACTGTTCGGAACAATATCATTACTAATTGTGGTGGTTATGGAATTACCAATTTTAGTAATACAGGAAAACATAAGTTTGATATTTCTAACAACAATATTTACAACTGTAAAGATGGTGATTATCACAATGTTAATATAAAATCTGAGGTTAAGGGTGATACTTACGAAGCTGTAAAGTATGTAAATACTGAGGGAGCTCCAGATAAAATTGACCTACATCTTGTTAAACCATCAAGTAGTTTAGCGAAAAAGGGTGCCTATGGAAGCCCGATTAAGGGATGTGAAAAGTGTAAAAAAAGAAGAGCTGCATCACGCAAAAAAGACAAATAATCCACCAAAAATCCTATTAAAGATTGTCTCTGTAAACACCAAAAAATAATCAGAGACAATCTTTATTTAATCAAATAAAGGAAAATCTATGTTCACCAACAAAAACACTTTATCTGTGTTTTTAATGTTTTTAGGTTTCTTTTTCATCGTTCAATTATCTTCTTATGCCTCCCCAACCGCTCCAATAGTTTATGTTGCATGGGATGGCAGTGGTGACTACAACTGTGATGGCAAAGCCGATCAAGTAGAAATAAATGAAGCATTGAAATTTATCGCAAAAAATCCCAAATTTACCACGGTTTACATAAAAGGCAAACATACCTACTGGATTGATGCCCCTCTTGTTATTCCGAGTAATATAAAATTAACCGGAGACTCAACCGCTAAGATTCAATTAATAGATAATGTTAATTGGCCCGGAAATAAGCCAATGGTTAGTCAAGAGGGCAAAGAACATTGGAATGATGGGTTGGGTGACGCAATTTACGGAACAAATGAGGATTCAATATCAAATGTTGAAATAAGTGGTTTTGAAATTTCCGGTGGTAAGCAAAAATTACCTCCTGGGAAATGGAATGTTATTATAATGATGTTTTATCGGGCATCAAATCTAAAAATTCACGATATGAATTTGAATAATTCTTGCGGTGATATTATTAGAATTATGGATAATGGAAAACCGAATAGTAAAGATGTCAAAATTTACAACAATCGTCTTGCAAATTCCGGACATGAGGGAATGTATCTTGTAAGAATTACAAATCTGAGTGTATATAATAACAAGATTTTTAATACTCGCACTAATGCCGGAATAAGAGCTGGAGATTGCACAAATATTTCAATTCATGGAAATACAATAGGAAATAGTTATTATGAAACGGCTTCAGGGTATGCAGGAATATTAGTTACTTGTAAGGGGATGAAACTCGGCTCTGCTGAAATATATGATAATTACATATATGGCAAAACAGCTGGGATTATTCTTGCGGTTAGACGACAAGGATTGGGAGTCAAGAATGTTCGTATCCATCATAATAGAATATTTAAAATTTCTCACTTTAAGGGTCGTGATGATCTTCATGGTGGTATTCGAATTGTCGGAGCACAAAATACAATTATAGAATATAATACAATCGAAGATAGCGTTAAAGACGGTATTATATTTAGTGGGTATTCTAAGGAAAAGCTCACAACTCTTGTGCGTAATAATATAATTAGTAATTGCGGTGGCTATGGAATAGATAATCGCTCTCCGAGAAACCACGAATTTATTCTTACCAATAACAATATTTATAACTGCACGGGTGAATTATACCACAATTCTTCTTCTTCCTCTGATTTCCACAAAGAAGCACAATATGTTAACATTAACGGTAGTCCTGAAACAATAGATTTGCATCTTCGCAATAAAGATGCACAGATAACAAAGATTGGTGCATACGGCACCCCTGTTGAATCATATTTGATAAAGAAAAAATAAATTTAATAATCATAATTATTTGAACTAAATAAAGGAGAAATTATGCGTATAAGTAATAAATCGTCACTTATTTTATTAATGTCGGTGGCGTTTTTTTTCGTAGTGCAGTCGGTTTCCTATGCGAGGCCTAAACCGCCAACAGTTTATATCGGTTGGGGAGGTAAAGGTGATTTTCGATGTGACGGTAAAGCTGATCAAGTGCAAATTAATAAGGCTTTAAAGTTTGTTGCAAAAAATTCTAAATTCACCACCGTTTATATAAAGGGAAAACATACCTATTGGATTAATAATCCGATTGTGATTCCAAGTAATGTAAAACTTAAAGGTGACTCAACCGCTAAGATTCAATTGGTAAATAATGTTGATTGGCCGGGTAATAAGCCGATGGTGAGACAAGCGGGTAAAGAACATTGGAATGACGGAATAGGACCTGCCATATATGGGACTAATGTGGATTCAATAAAAAATGTTGAAATCAGTGGATTTGAAATTTCCGGAGGCAATCAAAAATTGCCTCCGGGAAAATGGTTCGTCATTATAATGATGTTTTATCGAGCATCAAATCTAAAGATTCACGATATGAATTTAAATAGTTCATGTGGTGATATTATTAGAATTATGGATAATGGTAAGCCAAATAGTAAAAATGTAAAAATTTACAAAAATCGAATGTCTGATTCCGGGCACGAAGGAATGTATCTCGTAAGGATAAAAAATCTGAGTGTATATAAAAACAAGATTTTTAATACTCGCACCAATGCCGGGATAAGGGTTACGGATTGCACCAATGTTTCTATTTATAAAAATATTGTAGGAAATAAGTATGATGGTAATCCATCAGGCTATGCCGGAATATATGTTGAAAATAAGGGGATGAATCTTGGTTTTGCAGAAATATATAGTAATTTTGTATATGGCAAGACTGTAGGAATTCTGCTCGAAGCTGTGAGCGGTGGAACGATTAAAAATGTTAGTATTAGCCACAATAGGTTATTTAAGATTGCTGCTTTTCCGGGTAGTGATTTGCTTCATGGAGCAATTCGTATTATTGGTGCGCAAAATACTACAATAGAATATAATACAATTGTAGGTAGTGTTAAAGATGGTATTATCTTTGAAACCGGTTCTACCGGAGGTAAACTTAAAACCATTGTTAGAAGAAATATTATTAGTAATTGTGGTGGCTATGGGATAGACAATCGAGCACCTAAGACCCATAAATTTATCCTTTCTAAAAATAATATTTATAAATGTAAAAGTAGGTCTTATCGTAATGCGTCTTCAAAATCTGACTCTCATGTAAATCTAAAATTTGTTAATATTAAAGGTTCTCGTGCAGATAAAATAGATCTTCACCTTAAGAAGAAAGCAAAGGTTGGAGCGTATGGTACCCCTGCTAAATCAAAAAGGAAAAAGAAATAATGTAGCATTTCTATTCCTTTAAAATTGACAATTGTTGTATATCATTTTAATATGATAGAAATTTTAAAATATAAGGTGTATTATGATTGTAAAGAAGTGGGGAGATGTTGAACTAACAGTTGATTTTACCTCTTGTGTTTATTCGATATGTTTAAATAAATTTGAAATAAAGAATTGTGAAGTAGGACTTGTTGATAATAAAAATGAATTGATTAAAACCTCATCTTGGCAGGTGTTGAATGATTTTGAAAATTTATTAGAAATTTCAATAGAGTCGATTTTTGGAAGCTTGATTTTAGGCTTTTCTCCTCAAAAAAATTTCAATGAAATTGAAGGAATATGTTTAAGGTTGAATTTTAAAGAATTACCGAAAGTAAAGCCTCTTTCGGTAATTCCACTTTTTGTCTCTTCATTATCAATAAATCATGTCCTTGTTCACGGTAGAAATATGGGCGATTGCTCAATGATACCTGTGACTAATGCCGACGAAGAATTTTCAAGTGTTTTTCAGTGTCTTCTTACTTCAAATGAAATGTCATTACAGTTTACTCATCCTTTGCGTCAGAAAAATCATTCTGATTTTTCTGGTAAGATAGAAAATGGTTGCTTAACTAATTTTAAGGCTACTACAACTTTTGGACAAAATAACTTACCGTTAAATGCAGATTCACTCTCAATCTTTGCGGATACAGATGGACATTCTTTGATGCAGGCGTATGGTAAAACAGAGGTTGGAATTAGAAATGCTCCAGTTAAACTTTCTCCAGGTTGGAATAGCTGGGATTATTACCGCTGGACCATTACTGAAGAAGAGGTTTTAAAAAATGCAGAATTTATAAAAAACGATACGGTGCTTAGTCAACATATTAAAAGAATAACGGTAGATGACGGCTGGCAGTATTGTTATGGCGAATGGGATGCCAATCCGTTGTTTCCAAATGGAATGAAAAGTTTAGCTGAAAAATTAAAAGATATGGGGTTTGAACCAGGACTATGGCTTGCACCAATGATTATAGAGCCACATGCACGAATAGCTCAATCCAATAGCGAAATGTTGGCATTAGGAGAATCGGGACTACCTTGCTTGGGTTTTGAATGTATGGGGCGTAATGGATTTTTATTAGATCCTACTCGTGACGATGTTCGCGAATGGCTTTTTAATTTGTTTTCAAGATATGTTGATTATGGATTTACTTTTTTCAAACTTGATTTCCTTGCACAAACTCTTAACGCTGTTAAATTTCACGATGCTTCAATTGGTAGAGGTGAGATTGTTAGAAAAATTCTTGAGCCAATCAGGGAAGCGACTATTGGCAAAGCAATCTTATTGGGTTGTAATTATACCTTTGATGCCGGTAATGAACTTGTTGATTCTGTGAGAGTATCGGGTGATATTCATGCAGATTGGAATTGTATTAAGGAAAATTCACCATCAATTGCAGCTCGATTTTGGGCACAAGATTTATTGTGGGATAGCGATCCTGATTTCTCACTAGCACGGGGACCTGAAACCTCTAATGACCAAAATTTACACGCCATTAAACCAAATCTTATTTCGGTAACTCCAGAATTACCGCCATTAAATGCAGAGAGACATTTGAATTCATTTGCCAATGCTTCAACCAAAGAAATTGAAGTCTTGTTAGGTCTAACAATTGTAAGCGGAGGGTGTATCAATTTATCAGATAAACTATCTTGTTTAAATGCTCGTGGGCTTGATATGGCACGTAGAACGGTGTCGGCTGAACGAGGAGAAGCTGCTATCCCTCAAGATTTATTTAAGTCAAATTACCCTGGATTATGGATTCAAAAAATCAAAAAAGGTTATAGGGTTCTGTTTGTTAATTGGAATGATGAGCCAAAAAATATTTATTTGAACCTTGTTGATTACGGTTTAGATATAAATATCATGAAAAATTTTTGGACAGATGAGGTGGTGCAGATTAAAGATGGTTGTCTTGGCAAACTTTTATCACCGCATTCATCTTTGTTTTTGGAATCAATATGACTGAACCCAAATTCCGCAATTAATAATAAATTTAAATTCAAGCTTGTAGAGACGCAAGGAATTGCGTCTATACATTTTTTAAATGTTGCAGAATTTGAAAATGAATGGTATTATAAGTGAAATAAAATGCTGTAGTTATAGGATGACTGTGAATTTAATTGAAAATTTGCAGAATATTAAATAGAGGTATTTATGAAAATATTAATAATGACCGACATGGAGGGATGTGCCGGAGTATTGAGTCATGATGATTGGGTATTACAAAATGGGAAATTTTATAATAAAGGTGTTCGATTATTAACTGAAGAAGTTAATGCAGCTGTTCGAGGTTTTTTTTCTGCCGGAGCTAAGGAGATTTTAGTTATTGATGGCCACGGTGCAGGCGGAATTGATCCTGAGCTTCTTGATGAAAGAGTTTCTTTACAGCATGGTTGGAGCAAAGATATCTATCCATTAGGATTGGACAAAACATTTTCAGCTGTTGCCTTTGTTGGACAACATGCAAAGGCAGGAACACCATATTCTCACATTACCCATACCGGATGGTTTCATCGGACTGATGTAAAGGTAAATGATATTTCAATAGGAGAATACGGCTATCTTGCTTTTTGTGCAATGGAGTTGGGGGTGCCAACTATTTTTGCAAGTGGAGAAAAGGCATTGTGTGAAGAAGCGGAAGGCTTAACTCCGGGAGTTGTGACTGTTTCGGTAAAACAAGGGTTATTGCCTGATGGTCTTGATGAATTGGATACAGATGAATACAGAAAAGCGAAATTGAGTGCCATTCATATTTCTCCAAAAAAAGCTCGGGAGTTAATTTGTTGCAATGCAGAAAAGGCTCTTTTAAAATTACAAAAAAATCCTAAAGAATTTAAGTATCCGGAAATTAAATTACCTTATACAATGATTGTTAAATTTAGAAAAAATGGAGAAACTGAAGCTAAGGAAATTATCTATGAGCATAAAGACAGTTTAATTTCTTTGTTCAACCTTTCAACAATAGCTTAACCTAAATTTTGCAGATATAATTTAAGATAATAAAACTATAGGAGAGTGTAAAATTATGGCACAAAAAATGAAGATAGATGCCCATTTCCATGTTTTAGATAGAAAGAGCAAAGGTTGGAAAAAAGATTGGCAGGAATCTATAAATATTGCAGATATGCTTGAAATAAATCAACTTTGTATTTCAATCCTTCCTCCTAACAAACATGCCGAACCAAATGAATTCAGAAGAGTAAATGACGATGTTCTGCAAGCAATGAAGAATTATCCGGGGAGATATTTAGGATATGCCTTTGTTAATCCAGGTTATTCAGCTGAAGCAGTAAGAGAAATAGAAAGATGTATTAATGCAGGAATGGTAGGGGTTAAACTATATTCAGCATATACTATTGATGATGCAACAACTGAACCGATAATAGAAAAATGTATAGAACTTGGAGTGCCAATTCTTATGCATGCCGGATATGCTCATGTAGATATGGGGCAACCCACACTTTCTTCGGCAATTCATTTTACAAATATTGCGAAAAAATATCCTGAAGCAATGTTGATTGAAGCTCATATTGGTGGAGGTGGTGATTGGGAATGGTCTATTAAACAATTAAAAAAATGCCCATCTGTTTTTCTTGATACTGGGGGAAGTGTTGTCGATGAGGGAATGATAGAGATGGCAATAAAAGAGTTGGGGGTTGAGCGTATTCTTTTTGCTACTGATTGTTCTATGTTTGCCGGGGTTGGAAAAATATTAGGAGCCAATATATCTGAACTACAACGGGAGAAGGTTTTTTCAGGAAATTTCCAGAAAATTCTTGCAAAAAGAAAGGTATAAAAATGGAGCAACTTTTTGACTGCAATGCTTATTTAGGGCATTGGCCATTTAGAAAACTTAGACATAACACCGCAACCGGTCTTTTGAAATTAATGGATAGTGCTGAAATAGATAAGGCAATTGTTTCTTCGATTGATTCCATATTCTACAAAAATTGTCAACCGGGAAATATTGACCTTTTTATGCAAATTAAGAAACATCGTGATAGATTAATTCCATTTGCGGTAATTAATCCTCATTATTCAGGGTGGGAGGATGACTTAAAAGAATGTGTTGAAAAATTTAAAATTGAGGGAATAGCACTTTATCCAAGCGTTCATGGTTATTCATTAAATGATGTGTGTGCAGATGAGCTTTTGAGGCAAGCGGAACAGCTAGAGTTACCAATTGCATTGTCGCTACGAATTGTCGATACGAGACAAGGGCATTGGCTTTTTCAGGTGCCAAATATATCTTCGGCAGAAGTTGCTCAAGTGGCAAAAAAATATCCAAATATATCTTTTATAATTAGGGATGCCGATGCCGATGATATTGGAAATAAATTGATTAAATTTGCAAATTGTTACTTTGATATTTCACGAATAGATATCTCAACAGAATATTCACTTGTTACAAAGAGTAATATTGACAAATTTATTTTTGGGACACAGATTCCATTCAAAGAACCAATGCCGGTTATTCTTAAGATAAAACTAAACAAGTTGACAGAAGAAATGGGTAATAAAATTAGAAAACAAAATCTTGAATCATTAATATTTTAAAAGAAGGCAAGGTATGAAACTTGATGATTTTTTACATCCAAAATGTATTGCGGTAAATGTTGAGACAGAAGATAAATGGGAAGTTTTTTCTATAATTGCTGATATGATAAATAATTCAGGAGTATTAGATAATCAAATTGTTGATAGGGATTTATTACTCAATGAAATGATAGATCGAGAAAAATCACAAAGCACTGCCCTTGGAGAGGGTCTTGCAATTCCTCATGCAAGAATAAAAGGCTTTGAGGGAATGATTATGGCATTAATCACTTTTAAAAAACCAATTTCATTTGGGGCATTAGATAATAAACCGGTTAGTATTTTATGGGCAATTATTGTTGCTGAAGACAAACCAACCCTTGCCCTTCAGGCATATTCAAAGATTTATGCTTTGATGCAGGATGCAGCGATTAGAAAATATTTTGAAACAGCTGATAGTGTTGACACCATCAAAAATTATTTTACTAAAAAATGTATTACTGTTGGAGGGGTATTAACTGCTCGCGATATAATGAGAGAGCCATGTACTCATATTTCTCCAGATATGCCTTTACGAAAAGTTGTTCAGGAAATGCGAATTCATAAGACAGAAGCAGTTGCGGTAGAAGATGCAAATAAACGTATTCTTGGTGAAATTACCTGTGATTGGTTGTTCCAGTTTGGCATTCCCGATTTTTTTAATCAATTACAAAGTGTTGCCTTTATTAATCGGTTTGATCCATTTGAAAAATATTTTAACGAAGAATCTAAATCGACAGCCGGTGATATAATGCAACAAAATTATGCAACAATACCACCAGATGCAACAATAATTGAAGTAGTGTTTATCCTAACGGTAAAAAAGCATATCCAAGTTTATGTGGTTGAAGAAGGGCGTTGCATTGGAGTTATTGATAGAACAGAAGTGTTGGATAGAATATTAGATTTTTAATGGAAAAGGGAAATTTTTATGATTACTGCGATAGTAATTTTTGCAATAACCTATATTTTTATTGCCAGTGAAAAGGTAGATAAAACAATTGCCGCAATGCTTGGAGCAACTGCAATTATATTTGCCGGGCAAATTGAATATCAAGAAGCACTTCATAAAATTGATTTGAATGTTATTTATCTATTGGTTGGGATGATGATTATTGTTCACATTCTGGCAACAACCGGTCTTTTTGAGTGGATTGCGGTATCGGTTGCACAAAAGGTCCACGGTAGGGCAATTCCTCTTTTGGTTTTGTTGCTAACCGTTACAGCCATCCTTTCAGCAGTTTTAGATAATGTAACAACTATTATTTTGATTGCTCCAATAACTATTCTCATAACTCAAATTCTTGAAATAAATGCAGTCCCATTTTTAATTTTAGAAGCAGTTTTTTCTAATATAGGTGGCACAGCTACTCTTGTTGGCGATCCTCCAAATGTTTTGATAGGTTCACAGACACATCTTGAGTTTAATGATTTTATAATTCATTTAGGACCAATTGTTGCGATTATTTGTGTGGTAGCAATGCCACTTGTAATATTAATAATCAAAAAACATTTGGTTGTTAGTGATGCCACTAGAGAACGAATAATGGAAGCTAGACCTGAATTAGCAATTATTTATCCGGGAAGATTAGTGATTGCCCTTGTTGTTTTTGGTTTTGTTTTGGCTGGGTTTTTCCTTAGTCAAAAAATAGGGATAGAACCGGGGCTGGTTGCCATTGCCGGAGCATTTTTAATGACTTTGTGTTGTGGCTTGAAACCATCAGAAGTGCTTGCCGAAGTTGAATGGGGAACCATCTTTTTTTTCTTAGGGCTATTTATGTTAATTGGAGCTTTAGATCATGTTGGAGTGTTTAAATATCTTGGCACAGTAATTCTGCATCTAACAAGTGGTAATCTCCTTTGGACCTGTATTGCCATAATGTGGTTTAGTGCTATTTTTAGCGCCTTGGTGGATAATATTCCACTTGTGATGGCAATGATTCCATTGATTAGAAGTATTGTCCCGTTGTTTTTAACTCAGATGGGATTGGAAGCAGACAGCGAAACAGCGAGATTGGTGATAACCGAACCACTTTACTGGAGCCTTGCCTTAGGAGCGTGTCTTGGTGGCAATGGCAGTCTGGTTGGGGCATCTGCAAACATTGTTGTGGCACAAATTGCTCGTAAAAATAAATACAAACTTTCATTTTGGGATTTTACTCGTTACGGAATGCCAATTATGCTTGTTAGTTTGTTGATTAGCACCGCTTATGTTTATCTCAGATACTTTTATGTCCGAGCATAATTATAAATTTAGCCGCGAATGACGCTAATTTAAATAGTAAAAAGGGACGCTTCCCTATTTTAATTAGGAAGCGTCCCTTTTTTCCTTTTTTGTAATCAAAACTGCCTTTAGCGATAGCTAAAGCACCTTCATTTTTATTCTCAATTTTTAATTTTTAATTAAATCATGCCGTCTTAGACATTTCCGGGTTATTGTTATCTTCGTTAGCTCTTGGATGGGATTGATAGTATTGTTTACTAATTTCAGTAAGGGAAAGATGAGTATAATTTTGAGTTGTTGAAATGTTTTCGTGCCCTAATAATTCTTGTACAATTCTAAGGTCAGCCCCTTTTGAAAGTAAGTGCGTAGCAAAACTATGTCGTAATGTATGTGGGGTAATATCTCCCGGTAATCCAGCCTCAGCAATATAACGAACTAATATTCTTCGAATACTTCTGGTTGTTAATCTTCCCCCTCGATGATTTACAAATAAGGCAGCGGTCTTTCTTGTATTTTTGGGAAATTGGTATAATTTAATTTTTAAATATTTTTCGATTGCAGAGATAGCATAACTACCAAGGGGATTAATTCTTTCTTTTTTCCCTTTACCCCTTATTTTGATAGAGGCAGAGGCTAATCTAAAATCTTCTTCATCTAAACCTACTAATTCAAAACTTCTTAATCCTGCACTATAAAGTAATTCAAGAATAGTTTTATCTCTACATCCAATAAAAGACTCTGTTTCAGGAGTATTAATTAATGTTTCAACTTGAGGAATAGATAAGTAATTTGGTAATTTTTTTTCAAATCTCGGTGTCCGGATATTAACTAATGGCGAGATTTGAACAATATTTCTTTTTAATAAAAATTTATAAATACTACGCATCGATGCCAGTTTTCGAGCCACGGTTCGTTTGCTTATACCTGTTTCTTCAAGTTCTGCGAGAAAACTTCTTATGATAAGATGATTTAAATCTTTTGGAAATAAAGCAAGCTCACCACTTGTTTTTAGATAGTTTAAAAATTGAGTTAAATCTGCCTTATAGTTACGAATGGTATGTTCAGACATATTTCGTTCATTGATTAAGTAACGAAAAAACATATCGACACAGGGGTGTTCGATATTTAAATTTGTAGCCAAAGGTGACTCCTAAATAAAAGTTTTGTAATCCATTTTATGCCGGCAAATCCATTTGCGAATATTAGTATTATCGGTCATTAAAGAGGTTTAACTCAGTGTTTTCATAATTTCCGATAGATGTTGATTCAATTTTCTCTTTTAAAATTTCAGGTAATAAATAAATTCCAAAAGTCATTTATTTTTTAGATTGCCTTGTATTATAAATTGCAACAAGTTCTTTATTGCTTGGATCATAATGTTTTTTTTCTTTGACAGAAGTAGCTCTTTCTCGCTCATCTAATAATGCCATTGTTTTTTCTGATTTAAAACATGACCAGACTTTACCTCCCCTACCATCGTCGATTTTTAAAACAAAGATATTTTCTGCTTCATTGTAAATGGCAAAATTATCTGTTCCTTGGAAAAAATCTAAAATGCGACACCTATTAATATGAAGAAGATCAATAAGTGCATAAATATTATATCTTGCAGTTTTTTCAACTCCTTCACGTTTATGATGAATAAGCCCTCTCTCGTATTCTTCAGTGAGAATTACACATAATCGTTTATTTGTTGAATTAAATGCAGAAACAATTGAATGAAGAACTGAAACATATCCAGCAAATTGATGAATAGTTGCTTCTTCATCTTTTGGAATATTCATTGCGGTTCGTCCCATAAGGCGAGTGCTAAAATTGATAATATGTTCAACCGGACGAAAGTTTTGTTTTATTTTTTCATTTGTTTTATATAGTTCTAAATGAGTCATTAGTTTTTGCAGAGAGATTTTTGCTAAATTTTCACTTGCAGTTTTCACTCTTTCAAAAAAATAAGTTCTAAGCTTTTCTTCTTCAGAATCGTTAATATCAAATTTTTTATTTATTATTAGTGATTGATACTCATCTTCTTTCATATAGGGTATACCAAAGTGTCGAGCATATATTCCTAATAATATAATCATCATATTTTCTTGTAAACTATTTACAATTTCAGATTTACCATAACATGCACAAGCCTGAATTAATGTGGCAAGCGCATTGCTGTTTTTAATAAATTTATCAAGCTTTCTTTTTTTTAAATTTATTAACATTAAATAAATACTTGGAATCTCAATAATTTCATGAATATTATGTGCAAAAATAATTTTTGATTTTTCTTTTGGTAAATGAAAAGAGTGAAGAGTGTTTTCAACATATAAAATAATTTCTTTTTTTATTTCATCTAATTCAGCAAATTTATCAGGGGGGATATCTTTGTATATTTTTGCATAGATATCATTTTCAAGATTATTATCTCTAACTATTGTCTTACCATGAAATATTGTTTGATAGGTTCGTTGTTTTTTCTTTTTAAATAATGATTCAAAAATCAAAGTATTCCCTTTCTGGATTCTATTTACGATAACGCCTTATTCACTGCATCTCTTAATAATTTAGCTTCTATCGGACGTTCTAAAATTTTAGCAATATTTAATGTGGAATCTCTTTTTAGGAGATAGCTATTTTTTCCCCCACGAGTGATAATTACCGGCATTTTTGAATTTCTCTTAATAAGAGTTTTAATTAAATCTTTGCCATTGATACCGGGTAGTTTAAGTCCGGTTATTAATAAGTCGATTTTTTTATTTTTGGTGGCTTCAATAGCTACTTTTGAGTTTTTGGTGGTGAAGGTATTGAAGCCAAGTCTATGGACAACTTCATGAATGAATTTAACATTGTATTGCTGGTGATCACAAATCAAAACATTCATTTTATGCCTAATCCCCAAAATTTCACGAGTGGCAAAAATTAAAGTACTTCCCTTTTTTAACTTTTCAGAACTGTTTCCAATCAACTCAGGTTTTATTATTGTGTTAAGACAAGCAATTAATTCATTAGGAGATTGAATTCTTTTATCCGGATTTTTTTCAAGCAGACTGTGAACTATTTCCTCTATTGATTCCGGTAGCTCATTGCCAACAATATCTCTAATTGGCCATGGTTGTTCAGTCCTATGGTAATGAATATATTCCAGTGCATCTTTACAGGCAAAAATGGGTTTCCCTGCAAGCAGATGGTAAAATACTGCTCCGAGGCTATATAAATCTCCTCTGATATCCGGTATTCCTTCTCCAACTTCTGGACAAGTATATGGACCGATATTGACCAATGCTCCCTCAGCAGTAATTGTATTATCTTGTGCCTCGCTAAGTCTTGCTAACCCAAAACCTAACATAGCAACCTTTCCGCCAGGGCTTAACATTATGTGAGATGGTTCTATTTTACGGTGAACAATATTTTTTGAATGAGCATATTCCATTGCCTGCGCAATTTGGAGAATTATATCGCAGGCAGCTTTGTATTTTATTTTATGTTTAACTTTTAGAATATTATCAAGGCTTTTCCCCGATAAATATTCCATCAACATATACGAAGTTTTTCCCTCTAAACCTGCGGCATAAGTTTGCACAATATTTGGATGCTCTAACTTTACAGCCAATTCCCCACCTCTGATAAATCTACGGGCAGTAGGACTTGTTACAGAAAATCTAGGCTCAAGAATTTTTATCATTACCGGTTGGTTAAGTTCATTACTATGTGCCTTGTAAAGAATACTGTGTTCACTTTTTGATTGGGTTTTTTCAATTATACAACCGCCAAGATTTTTAGAAAGACTCATTATATATCCTCCCAGGTCGCATCTTGACTATTTGGGATTAAATGATCAATTCGGCGATTATCAGCCATAATGACACACATGTCAGGATATTTACAGGTGTTAATTTCTTGTTGTTTAGCCTCTGGTACAATTCCCCCCTTAGGGTCTTTGAGGAGAATAATTCTTGGCCTGAATGGGTGTTTAGGATCAAAGTCGGTTACCATCGCGGTGTGACCGGTATTTAAAACAACTTTACTTCCAAGTGGAAATGGTGGCATAATTTTATTTAAGGCATTTAAAATCTTTGGATCAAAATGATGTTTGCGTGGATTATTTAATTCTTCGAGTGCCTCAATCTGGAGATAATTACAATTGCCAACAAGTGAATCGAAGGCGTTAGCAACATTTACTATTCTAGAAAAGACATGAACCTCACTTCCGTTAGGAATAAAGTTTGTTAAATCATCACACTTATTTGGATAACCTGTATTGTCAAAATTTAAATGATGACAAAGAGCCATATTCGCCGTGATTGCACCGAGTTGTTCTTTTAATATCTTATGACCCTTTAAGGTGTGTGTTTTTAATAATTCTGTTTCAGCACTAGACAATGTCCATGGAGGGCAATTGCGGATTTTCTCATCAATCTGAAGTTTTCCAATATCATGAAGTAATGCCCCTAAACCAAGAGGGGCGAATTCAGTTGCGAGTTCTGTTCCAGCACTTTTTTTTCGTTCTTCAAATATATAATTTTCTGCTTCAAGCCCAATAAGCATTGAAAGATAACAAACATTTCCGCCATGAAATAATATGTCATTGCTACCAATTCTGATATCATCAAGCATACAATAAACCCGATTATTTTCATTGATTGATTGAAAAATATCTATTACTCGATCACGATAAGCAGCGAATGAACCGGTATATGAAATATCTGAACTGATATTTGCAAAGGTCTTTTTTAATTCACCAAGAGTTTTTCTTGCCGAGGTAAAATTTTCTTCTTTTATAATATTTTCTAAATATCCAAGCCCATCTCCTTTCACCCAAAGTGAACGAATTCCCATTCTTCGTAAGGCATTAATTATTCTTGAGGTAAGGGTAACGCCACGCTTTAAAAGAGGAGAGTCCGGATTAGAGGGATTTAATACAGAGCGTGCTAAAATATCATTAGAATTAGCATCTGTGATAGGTATTCTCAGCATGTACATGCCTCACGCAAAATAATTGCAATATCTTCTTTGTAAACTTTGCGAGGATTTGCCCTTGTGTTTCCAGACAATAATGTTTCCTCTGCAATTTCCTCTATATCATTATTGGTTAAAGTAATTTCGCTAAGATCTTTGGGGAGTCCTAATTTTTTTAACATTGCTTTACAAAAAAATGAAATATCATTACTGACAATTCCTGAAAGAAGGTCGTATTGTTGCGGTGCAAAATTTTTGTTGTAAAGTAAAACATAAGGTAAAAGAATGCCACATATTTTACCGTGACCAATGCCTGTCCTTATTCCAAGTGGATGAGCTATTCCATGCACCAAACCTAATTGAGAATTTGCCAAAGCCATTCCTGCCATTAGACTTCCGGTGGCACAATTTTTAGCCGCTTCTTCATTGTTATTTGAAAAGACAAAATCTTCAATACTGCTGGCAATAAGGGCAACTGCACCAAAAGATAATGACTCTGTAATTGGACTAGAATTAGTCGATAGAAAACTTTCAATCCCTTGAGATAAGGCATCAAGTCCTGATTCAGCTTTTATTTTTTCCGGTGCATTTTTTCCTAAATCAGAGTCAACAATTACTAAATTTGCAAAAAATGAATTATGCCGAATGCTTTTTTTTATTTTTTTAACACTATCTGATAAAACTGCATTTGAAGTAACTTCACTACCGCTTCCAAAGGTAGAAGGAATGGCAACAAATGGAATTCCATTTCCAGAGATTTTTTCTTTCTCATGTAAAAATTGATTAGTACTTGCAGATTCTTTGATTAATCCGGCGGTGGCTTTTGCTACATCAAGAACACTTCCTCCGCCAATTCCGATAATTATGTTGGCTTTAAAATCAAGTGCCGATGTTCTTGTTTGATCAACTATTGTAAATTCATCCTCAGATTTTATACCTGGAAAAACCTTTGTCTCAATTCCTTCTTGATTTAACATCAATTCAAGTCTTGCAATAAATCCTTGTTCTTGCATAGCTTTTTCACCGGTAACAATAAATGCTCTATTCCCAATCTCGGCAATTGCTTGCTGACAATTATTAAAAGCTCCTGTTCCACTAGTTATAATCGGAGATGTTTTAAATATATTCATAACGTTTCCTATTTAATATTATGCAATAATTGCAAATTATAACTGAAAATGATTAAGCAGCTATTACTTCTTGGTCTGCGTTACGGCTAAGTTTTTTTGCATTGTCTTCTTCTTCTCTAGGAAATACACATACTGCTAAAACGCTATCTTGCTCGGTAATATCAAAATATGTCAGAAAAAAATCGACATCATTATCCACAGACAAGGATAGTCTTTTCTTTGCTTTTACAATAAAATTCTTTGCCCATTCAGTGTAATTTTCATCGAGGATTCCCCCAAGAACATAACCATCCGTTACTTCTGATAGAGTCTTGCTCCATTTTGGAAGTGAGTCGGTAATTTGGATTTGTCTTATTCCTTCTCCTGCAATACAGAGATTTCTTAGACTATAAGGAAGAGATGAGGCAAGTCGTTGCCATAAGTCAACATCTTCATCAATAGTTAGTAATGGTTCACCGGTTTTAAAAAGGTGAATATAGCAATTTGGACTTTCATCACAACTGCCAATCAGCCAGTTGCTACCGTAAAACCAGTTATTCATAAATATTCCCCATCCGAGTTTATCAAACACATGGCGAGGAAGATGGAGTGCAAGAAATTCTTTTTCCTGTTCAGAGATATCAAGTGTCTTGCCAATCAATTTATTAACTAAACTTGCAAGGAAGCAAAAGATTAATAAAAAAATGGGAGGGGTAATTCCAAGAAAAAGAAAGGCATTTTTCATAGTTAAACCGTAATTCATTCCACTAATGAAAAAAGCGATAATACCACTAATTACGGCAATAACTCCGGTCGCAACATATATATTTCTTGGTTGAAAGTATTTATATGCCATATTATCACAGATGTGATTTAAAAGTCTTTTCATTTCTGTGGAGGCAGAGATATTTTTTCTTATATTGTGATAATTTTCTTTTTTGTTTGCAGGCTCTATTCTTTTTGAAAACAAGCCTTTAACTTGATCGGCTCTCCGCCAGGTTATTCCATCTGAGGAAACTGCACCATCATTCGGCAAAACGCCATTTTTGACCATTGCCCTCAGTGAATCAGAGTCATAAGGTCCTAAAACTCCCATCCCGGTTCTAACATATAACTTATTTGTTGTTTGCTCTTGTAAAGCGTGTGCTCCCATAATTTTCAATTCCTCAAAAAACAAAATTTTTTCTCTATATAAATATTATCGGTCATTGATGAGGATAAAATTCAGCTAAATTTTGAATGGTTGAAGAATTTTGAATTTAGTTTTTGATAAATCTAAATTTCACAGTTGATACGGAATTTAGGCTAAATGCAACATTGGAGTATGGTTTATCGGGGTGTAATTCTACGAATTGGTGTCATTTCCATTATTTTGTTGTTTTTCTTTTTCATCGATTTTTTTACCGGAAATAAAGGCATCTATAGTGCTGATAATCCAACAAGCAGTGATAATTGTTATAACTATGGTGTAGATTGGTTTTCCTGCTCCCTGCGAGGCATTCGTGATAGCTGCAGTTATAGCAGATTCTGTCATTTCAATTTCACCGGAAACGATTTTATCAACAATTAAGGTCGCTTGCTTGGTTGCTTCAACCATGATATAGGAGAGACAAATGAGAGTGGTAGAAATAAACAAAATACCCTTCTTGTAATTTTTTAAAATAATTTGTCCAACTCCAGGCATTACTAATCCGGAAAAAAGGGCTGCCTTTAAAGATTTTTTCATTAGAATTCCTTTCTTAGATTAATAAAATTTAATCCTCATATTATACAGCTTATTTTTTATTTTAAGCAAGATTTATTTTATTAGGAGAAAATAATGGCAGAAGCAACGACTGAGCAGGCAAAATCATTTGTTTTAGATATCACCAACCCTAAAGTCATTGATCAAAATGTAGAAGCACTTAAAGAAATCATCAAGCAAGTTACCGCATTTGGTGTTAAGTATGGATTTCAAATTCTTGGTGCCTTAATTATAATGATTATTGGTTACCTATTGTCACGATGGGTGCAAAGAGCTGCATTTAGGATGTTAGAGAAAAAAGAGATTGATATTACCGCTAGAACTTTTTCGAGTAGTGTCGTTAAATTGATTGTTTTATTTATTTCTATGATTATTGCTTTAGGGACCTTAGGGGTATCAATTTCACCAATGATTGCTGCTCTCGGTGCTGCTACTTTTGGAATTACTTTAGCGTTGCAAGGTCCAATTTCAAATTATGGTGCAGGGCTAATGATTATTTTAACCCATCCATTTAGGGTTAATGATACGATTGAAATTCAAGGGATTTCCGGAGTAGTAGCAGATATAAAACTTGCGGTAACAATTCTTGAAAATGGTGATGGCGAAAGAATTACCATTCCTAATAGTCAAGTTGTTGGTCAGGTGATTGTTAATTCAAAAACCACCAAGATTGCGGTGGCAACTATTGGAGTTGCTTATACCGATGATATTGAAAAAGCCGTTTCAATTATTAAAGATGTCCTTGATGGGATTGAAGATGTATCAACAGGCGAGACCAATCAAGTTGGAATTTATGAATTTGGCGATTCTTCAATAAATATTCAAGCGAGATACTGGGTGCCAACGAGAAAATATTATTCTTTGCTTCATGAGGTTAATCTTAAAATTTTTAAGGCATTAATCGCAGCAGGTATTTCAATTCCGTTTCCACAACGAGAGGTTAGATTATTAAATAGTGAAAATTAAAGAAATTCTCAAACAAGAAAATATCTATTTAGAAAATGGAAAACCAATCCTTTGGTTTTGGGAAGCTGATAGTCCGGCAATAATAATGGGAACGAGTGGCAAGGAAAATGTTGAAGCAAATATAAATATTTGCAGGAATGACGGAATAGAGATACACAAACGCCGCAGTGGTGGAGGGACGGTTGTTGTTGGCAAAGGTGTTTTATGTTTCGGAGTAGTTATGAAAAAAGGGTGGAACAAGGTTTCTCCAAGTTCCCTTGCAAAGAAAATCTTAACCCCTATTAGCAATGCTTTGAGCACCTCAGAGTTTACCATTACCATTAAAGGCATGGGAGATTTAACCTATGGCAATTATAAAATATGTGGAACGGCTCAAAGGTGGCTCAAAACTTCAGTAATGCTTCATGGCTCTATTTTGGTTGATTTTGATTTGATACTAATTGATAAATATCTTAAACATCCTCCACTTGAGCCGGATTATAGAAAGGGCAGAAGGCATAAAGATTTCTGTAAAAATTTATCAGAGATAAATACTTCCATCACAACAGTTACAGCTGCATCAAAACTTATTGCAGATGCATTTGACTTACCGACTATTTGGCTGAATGAAAGTTTATTATAAATTTATGCCTAAATTCTATGGTTGGAATTTTGGTTAAACTTGATTTTCTATTTATTGATTTGATTTTCGCCAATAATGAGAGTTAATTTATTCCAAGCATTTTTATATAGATAGATTGAGCGATAAAAATTTCTTTGAGCAATGCCAAGAGTTTGACGGGCAGTAAGGACATCAAGGTGAGTGCTTACTCCTTGCCTTTCTCTCGCAATTGTTAGGCGAAGGCTTTCGGTAGCTTGTTCAACATTTCTTTGCTGTGCCTTTAGCTTTGTAGCTGCACTGTTAATATCCAAAATAGTATTTTTTATTTCTAACTTTATTTCTTCTTTTAGCTCAGAATGTAAATAGGTCAATTTTTCTTTACCGGCTTTTAATTCTTTTATTTTTCCACGATGAAGTAATCCGTCAAAAATATTTAGGCTTAAGGTCAGTCCTACTTCCCATGATTTGTCATATTTATTTGTGCTACGGTCAAAACTGTCAGTTGTCCCTGAAAACGAACCGGATGCAGACAAATGGGGAAGGAGTTCTGCCTTGGTTTCAGAAATTTTTTCTTGTTGAATCTTAATGTTATAATTACTTTTTCTAAGCTCTGGACGATAAGACAATGCCTTTTGATATAGCTCTTCAATCTTTGGGGTTGTTCTTTCTATAAAAGCAAGTTTTTCAGTAAGTATTAGTTTGCTATTGGCAGGAAGTCCAAGCATTCTTGAAAATGAATTTTTAGCCTTTCCAAGTTCACTTTCAGCCTCTGTGAGGGCTGTTGATTCATTGGTGCTTTCCACCTCAGCCCGAAGGACATCGTAGTTGGTGGCAGTTTCTAAGTTTTTTCTTTTTTTTACATCGTCTAAATATTTATTTGATAATTCAACTTGTTTTAATGCGACTTTTACCATTTCTTTGTTTAAAAGAATTCGATAATAATTTTCACGAATAAGAAAACGTATTTGTTGTTCTTGTTGCCGAATATTTTCTGTCGCTACTTTGCGACTATATTTTGCTTCTCTAATTGTTGCAATATTTTTTCCGCCATTATAGATGGACTGATTAACAGTTATTGAACTAGAATAGAGTTCGTTCCATTTATCACGACTACTTCCAGCTCTCTTTTCTAAATAAGTATCTGAATAAGTCTTATTAAATGACCCCGATATTTTTGGTAGAACACCACTGTAGGCAGACATAATCTTTCCTGCTGTCACGTCTTTACCCATCTCTGCCGCTTTGAGTGCATACGAATAATTTAATGCCATGGTTTCGCTTTGTTTTAGGCTAAGTTTATAGGTAGGAACATTGTCTTCTGCAAATAAGGGCAGACTGAATGCTATTATTAATAAAAAGAAATAAAATGGGCGCATCAAAATGTATTCCTATTAAAAAAATTGTCGAGACTAAACGATAATACAATAAATAAAA
This sequence comes from uncultured Planctomycetota bacterium, assembly GCA_947311175.1. Lineage (GTDB taxonomy): Bacteria > Planctomycetota > SZUA-567 > SZUA-567 > JAFGNG01 > CAMZKK01. The sequence continues at coordinate 23,037 of CAMZKK010000104.1, forward strand.
TCTTAACAATCAAAAAGTAGATTACTTATCAATTTTATTTAAAAATATAGAAAAATCTAAAAAAAAGTATAATTCCTTGACACCACCTTGTCAAAGTGTAATTTTAAAAGTATTGCTTTGCTTAGATACTTGTTTGAGGTAGTTTTGTGAATACAAAAGAAGTTGAATTTATGATTGAACATAATTCACAAAATGAATCAGCAACGCTCTATGTCGATGGTTTCGTTGATGCAGAAACTGCTGCGGATTTTGATAAACAGCTCACTTCTCTTCGAATAAAACAGATTAAACTTTTAATTTTAGATTTTTCAAAACTAATTCACTTCTCAAGTCAAGGAATAACCTTTCTTGTTCAAAATACAATTGCTTTCAAAAAAAATGGCGGAGAAATCAAAATTGTCGGTCTTAATGATAATGTTAAAGCAATTTTTGATGAATTATGCTTATCAAAGTTTTTCCTCTAAAAATCTTAAAATATGTGATAAACACGTGAAATAGCCTTTACCCATTACTTGTTTAAATAAAGATAAGTGAGATGTAAAGAACCTTTGTATCTCACTTGTTTTATATTGACAGTAATTGCGTTCTGAGATTAAATAAGATTAAAATTTAAGTTATGAAAGGATTTTTACTGATGAGAGAAGAACCTACTATGGATGAGTTGTTGCAAATCCATGAAAAAGGAAAATTAGAAGTTACCGCTACCACAAAATTAGAAACTATTGACGACCTAAGAAAAGTTTATACTCCTGGGGTTGCAAAGGTATGCCTACATATTGAAAAACATCCTGAACAATACCGAGATTACACAATGGCTGGCAATACAGTTGCTATTGTTACTAATGGCACCGCAGTTCTCGGTCTTGGTGATATTGGGGCAAAGGCAGGAATGCCGGTGATGGAGGGCAAGGCAGTAATTTTAAAAAATATGAGTGGAGTTGATGCATTTCCAATATTGATTGAAAGCCATGATCCAAAAGTAATTATTGAAACTGTAAAAAACATTCATCATGGTTTTGGGCAATTATGCTTGAAGATATTTCGGCACCAGATTGTTTTGAGATTGAAGATACTCTTCGTGCAGAATTGGATATTCCGGTTTTTCACGACGACCAGCATGGTACCGCGGTTGTGGTTCTTGCGACATTATTTCACGGGCTTGAACAAGAAAACAAAAAACCGGAAGAGATGAAAGTCGTTATCAGCGGAGCCGGTGCTGCCGGGATTGCCATTACCAAGATGTTACAAAAAAATGGGTTTAACAATATTATCCTTTGCGATAGAAATGGTTCACTGTATTCAGAGCGAAGTGAAAATATGAATAAAGCCAAATTAGAAATTGCAAAACTAACAAATCCTGATAATAAAAAAGGAACTCTTGCCGAGTGTCTTGACGGTGCAAATATTTTTATTGGTGTTTCTTCTAAAGGACTTGTTAGCAAGGAGATGGTAAAATCAATGGCAGAGCGACCCTTGATTTTGGCAATGGCAAACCCTGATGCAGAGATTACAATTGAAGATGCTTTAGAAGCAGGAGCTGCCCTTGCAGGCGATGGCAAAACTATAAACAACGCCCTTGGTTTCCCGGGAATTTTTAAAGGAACATTAATGGCGCGAGCAAACAGTATTACCGATGAAATGCTTTCTGCAGCTGCAAAAAAACTTGCAGAGCTTTCACCAAAAGGAGCAATCTTGCCTGATTTTATGGATAACAATATTCATCAACAAGTAGCCGAAGCAGTAGCAAATGCTGCTAATAATTAATCAATTAATCAATAAAACAAGGAAACAATAATGGATGATATCAATGATAGTCAACCTGAGGTTGAAGAAAAATGTAGCGAGGAAAATCTTTCTTCTCCCACCACAAATCAGTATCAACCTCTGCCGGCAAAACCAAAGCAAAAGGGAATTTTATCAATAATTTCATCAATCTTTGGTGGATTTTTGATGGCTATTGGCTTGGGAGTAGTTGGTTGTTTTTTGCTACTTTGTTTACTTGTTTATTCGGTATCTAATAATGCGACTAAATTTAAATTTCCCAAGCAAGGTAAGTTAGGTGAAGTCGTTGTAACGGCAGGCTCAAAAAATAAAATATTGGTTATCAATTTAACAGGAATCATCCTTGGTGATGGCTCTTATGTTTCAAGCGAGGGTTCAATCAAGCCGCTGATAAAACAATTTAGATATGCAGCAAAAGAGCCTTCAATCAAGGCAGTTATTTTACAGGTAAGTTCAGGGGGCGGAGGATTAACTGCCAGTGATATCCTTTACAATGAAGTAAAGCATCTCCAAAAAAGCGGGAAAAAAGTTACTGTTTCAATTGGAGCAATGGCTGCAAGTGGTGCGTATTATACTATTGCTCCAGCAGATTATATTGTAATTAGCCCAACCGGAATGGCTGGTTCATTTGGGGTAATTATGAATCGTATGAATTTTAAAGAGCTGATGAAAAAAGTTGGGATTGCTGCTGAACCAATCAAAAGCACCACGATGAAAGATATGGGCAGTCCATTTCGCGATTTGACAGAAGAGGAAAAGGCATACTTCCAAAAGATAATCAAAACCTATCATCAACGATTTGTAAACATTATTTCTAAAGGTAGAAAGATTCCTGAATTGCGGGTAAAAGAACTTGCCAATGGTAAACTTTATACTGCGGAAGAATCTGTAGCATATAATCTTGTTGACAGTATTGGTTATTTTGACACTGCTTTAGAGCAGGCAAAAAAAATAGCAAAATTAAAAAATCCAACAATCATTACTTATAATGAAAAATATCCTTGGATGAAATTATTAAATTTTAAAACCAGTAGTGCGATTGATGAAAAAAAATTAGCCGGTGCAATTTTTAAACAATTGATCAAGTATTCCAATAAAGTAGAGATTGATGCCAAATAATTTAAAATGTTTAGTTGGAGTTTAGGGATAAGTTAGTTTTATCATTTTTGAGGATTGTTGTCTTGTGTTCCGCCAGAATTAACATAACCGCGGGACATACAAAGTTTTTTTGTTCCCTTGTTAGGGATTTTATTTATTGCTATGCCGTTACCTTTAATTACTTCAATACTACTTGTAATCTCAAATTACATGGAAGTTGTTAAGGGACTGTTCTTTGTGATTTGTTAATGAGGGTTTTTAAATTGTATTTTTTTAAGAATTCCATCATTGTTTAATTTAGTCAAAGCAATTTTTGTTTTTTCAATCAATGCTGGAGATGTGTTTTTTGCAAATGCGACAAAGTGTTGATAATTCAAAAATACCTTTGGTAAGATTTTAATTTTATCGTTAAGGTTTTGATGCTCGATTAGATTGAATAATCCAAGATTATGATAAAAGATAAATCGGCCACGATGTGCCAGTAACTTTTTAATGGCAATTGAAGGAGTTGCTGCACCGTCATCAATAATTAAATTCCCCTGCCGTTTTAAAAACTTGTTAGCTGCTGTTCCAGAAACTGTTAAAATCACCCCATTTTTATCTAATGCCCGAATACCGTCAAACGAAGTAATGTTTATATTATCGTGTTTTCTAACGGCAACGACATACTCCACCTGATAAAGAGGAATGTCTAAAAATTTCATATTCTTTAATCTGCTTTTATTCTTTTTTAACCCAAAAAAACACATCTAATTTTCCATTGATGAGATAAAATTGTAGTCTTTTAAAAGGTAAAAACTCTTGATATCCATTGACCTTAATGGTTGGGTCAACATTTTCAATGGCATGAATAATATCAACACAAATTCCTGCAGTTTTGCCATCTTTATTTTTATAGTATTTGGGAAAAGAATATTGAGCCGCGGTTTTTAATTCTTCCGCATTTGCGAATATAGACAATCCAAAGATTAATAAACAAACCCTTAATACATTCATTTCTCCTCCTTCATTAATGGATAAACTATTGTGCCGGCAATTGTTACTTGCCAAATATGATAAAATATATTTGGCAATAGTGCAACACCTAATAATTCAGGTTTGTCTGCAAAGAAAGTAGTTATGAGAGGGATTCCAATTGCCAAGGTTTTTTGAGAAGCTGGAAATATGGCAGCTATTTTATCACCCTGAGAAAATTTAAAAATCACAGTTCCTCCATAAATGATGCCAAGTAAAACAAGGTGAGAAATTGCTAAATACGCAATTCCAATTGGCAAGTCATTTAAACTGCTTCGCAATAATGAATTTTGAGCAGCTTTGCTAAAAGCAAAATAAACGATAAATAAAATTAAAATCGTTGAGATATTTGACAACATCTTTTTGTTGCTATTAACAAAATCCGCAACTCTATTATGTAGCAACTGTCCAATGATAAAAGGCACAAGAACCTTATAGCTAAGGCCAAGGATTATTTTAACAACTCTTTCAATTGGGATTGAATTACCGCTACCATTCAACAATAAGGTCAACAAGATTGGAGAAAGCAAAACACCAACAAAATTGGCGAAAACTGCATTAAAGATGGTAGCTGCAAAATTACCACCAGTTAATTGTGAAAAAACAATACAACTCGAAATTGTAGTTGGCAAAACACCAAGTGCATAAATACCAACTCTAAAGTTTTCGGGGATGTGGTTTGCAATCAAATTTGAGGTAAAGAAAAAGTATAGAGGTGTAAAAATAAAAATAAAAAATTGAACAAAGATATGAACCTTGATTTGTTTTAATCCATCTACCATTTTTTCAACCGGTAATGAAATGCCGGTAATAAGAAACATTAAAATTATTATAATGGTTGATGAGACCCCATTAAAGCTTAGCATTACCCCAAAGTTTGGTGATAAACTTGCAACAGTAATCGCTAATATTAGGCCGACCAAAAACCATTGTTTTTTTAAAAATCTCATCAGTCAATTAACCCACAATCTCTTTCTCCCAAATAGCAATTTGTTTCAATCTCTCAATTATCGGTAAGTGTTGTGTGCATTCGGTTTCACACTTTCCGCAAGCGACACATTCTTCTGCAATACTTTTAGGACCAACCAAAATACCCCAAGTGGAATCGTGTTTTAATTGCGTCTTCATTTCTTCGTCTGTCTTATCAAACATAACTCTTTCATTATAGAACTGCATATAATTTGGGATATTTATTTCTTTTGGACATTCTTTGCAATAACCGCAAGTAGTGCAAACCATATCTAATTTTTGCTCAATCAAGACAGACAATTTTTCTATCTCAATTGGGCTAAGGAATGAGGCTGTATCTGCAATCTTACATGCTAAATCAATATGGCTTCTATTGGAAAATCCTATCAGGCAAACATCAATGTTTTGATATTCAATCCCAAAACGGATAGCTGCTTCAACAGCATTCTTATCATTTTTATCACAGAGAAATTGTAACTTATCTACATATTTAGGAATTAGCCCCCCTCCGAGTGGATTCATTGCCACCGTTCCTAGTCCATGCTCTTTAGCATATTCAAGTGCACTTGCCCGATATTTGAAATTTAGAATATTTGCCCCTAGCAAAATTCCTTCAACCTTGCCATCTTTTAAAATTTCAGTTATTTCGTCGCCTTGCATATGAGCAGAGCAGACAATGTGTTCAATCAAACCTTCTTCTTTTGCCTTGAGCAAACCATCATACTGTGCACCATTACGAATTGCATCTTGATAATGATTTGTATGTCGAATACACCAAATATGATAAAAATCAATCTTATCTACATTTAACCTATCAAGAGATTTGCAAACCGCTTCATACGACAATTCACTAGTTGATAACTTTTGCGGAAATCCCTTGGTCGAAACAAAAAAATTATTTCTATTCATTTTTTTGAAGGCAAGCCCCATAATATCTTCTGAAGTATCATTGCAATAATCTGGTGCGGTATCAAAATAATTTATCCCCTTTTGATATGCATAGCTGACAATCTCAGCATTTTCCTCTTTAGATTTGTTGGTGTCAAATCTCATCCCGCCAAATCCAATTGCCGATACCTGTTTGTTTGTGTTTCCGTATTTGTTGTATTTCATGATTGTTTCCTTTTATTTATAAATTCTCATTGTTTTTATTTTAAAGTCAAGTCACAGCAATATGTTAAGTCAAAAAACAATGATAAAAAATAAGATAAATGAAAAATCTTCTCAAGCAAACTCACCAATAAAGACGATATTCAGTATAGAGCATATTGAGCAATATAACATTATGCTAAGTGATATGACATTAACAAACACAGGAGGAAATCGGTGTCAAGAAAATTAACTATTCCAAGGGGTACAAAGATTAGAAAGATTAATCTTTCGCGTAAAGTTTCCCCCTGTCCAAGATGCAACCATATGGGCAAAAGACATTCGCTTGGCTATAGAAAGCTAAGAGAAATTGGCATCAGCGGACCTACAATTTTGGAAATTGTATATAGTAAACACTATTGCACACAGTGTCGTCGTCACTTTTCTCAAATAATGGATCATCTTGCAATGCCAAGTGGTAGATTTACTAATCGAGTAAGAAAAACTGCTGTTGATTTAGTTGTAAAGCAATCAATGACTTTAGAAAAAGCAACTCAAAGAATGCGACAAAAATATCACGTACATGTTCCTCCAACAACGTTACATGATTGGATAGTTGCGAGTGTTGATATAATACTTCCGCAAAAATAAAAAATGCCGTCACAAGACGGCTTTTTTATATTCATATCTTTAAAACCCATCATCCTAAATTTCAACTGTTGAATTTATAGTTAACGGCTACGCTTCTTGTTCTTTGAAAATTTTTGTTTATGGGAATATTTATTTTTCGCCTTTTTTGCCGGTTTATCTATTTCCCCTGCATTTATCATTAAAGTCTTAATTCGCTTCAACTCCTTTGCATTCATAAGTCGAGCTCTGCCCTTTGAGATTCCCTTTAACGATAAAGGACCAATAAATATTCTTTTTAGTTTTCTTGCTTCGTGACCAACTGTAGCGAAGATTCTTCTTACTTCACGATTAAGACCTTCGCTAATCTGAATTTCTACTCTGCTTTGTTTTGTATTTCTAGCAAGGATTGATAGCTTTCCCGGAATAACTTTTCTGCCACCAATCCTTACTCCTTCGCGAATATTGGCAATCGTCTCGTCTGTTAAAAATCCATCAACCGTAACTCGATAAACCTTTGTAACCTCACAGCTTGGATGAGTAAGATATTTTGCCATATCACCATCATTTGTAAGAACTAATAACCCTTCGCTATCTCGGTCTAATCGTCCAACAGGATATATCCGTTCAGTAATTCCTTCAATCAAATCCATTACTGTCTTTCGCCCAAGATCGTCATCAGTTGTAGTGACAAATCCTCGTGGTTTATTTAACAATACATAGATTTTTTTCTCTCCACGAATGATTTTTCCATTCACCTTAACTACATCCTTGCCAGGGGTTATTTTAATCCCCGGCTCAATAGCCAATTCTCCGTTTACATAAACCAAGCCATCGAGCATCATTTCTTCTGCTTTTCGCCTTGAGGTTAAACCGCAATTTGCTAAGTATTTGTGTAATCTCACTTCCATCGTTTTCTCCATTTTATTTCATATAAAACAACAATAATGTTGCTTGTGGGTTTGCTTCAATACTATATTCTTTCACACTTGCCGGGACAAGGCAAGTTTGCCATTTCTTTAGTTGTACACTTCCGTCTTCGCAAATTACCTTAACTCCACTGGTAATGGCTGTAATTATATGAAATGTTTTGTTATGGGTATTTAATAAAGTTGTTTTGTCTATTTGGGATATTTTATCAAAACAAAATTTATCACAACTTATAAAATTTTCACGGATTGCTCCGGCTTGTGGCGTAATGATAGGTTTAGACTTTTCGTTGAGCATAGAAGAAAAGTCAATTACTGCCAAACCCTCTTCGATGTGTAATTGTCTAGGTTTGCCATCTAGCCCGACTCTGTTCCAATCAAAAATACGGAATGTTGTATCGCTGTTTTGTTGAATCTCAACCATTCTAATTCCCGGACCAAGTGAATGGATAGTACCGGCAGGGATATAATAAACCTCTCCTGCTGAAACCGCTACTTTATTTAGACATTGTTCAATCTTTCCCTTTTTAACATTTCACAAAAAAAATCTTTGGTAACACCATGCTTTATTCCATAGTAAATATATGCTTCTTTGTCCGCTTCGAGAATATACCATGCTTCTGTCTTGCCAAGTTCTCCATGTTTTTTGGATGATGCATATTTATCACTGGGGTGAACCTGCACCGATAATGATGATTTGGAATCAAGCAGTTTGAGCATTAAAGGAAATTTTTCAGGATTATTGTTGTCAATAGCATTTCCTACCAATTCCTTTGGGTTGTTGATAAACATTTGCCTCAATGTTTTTCCACATAAATTATCTTTGCCATTTGCAATAATACTGACATCATCCTCATGATCTGCAATTTCCCAACTTTCCCCAATGGTTTCATTTCCATTATATAGGTATA
>CAMZKK010000105.1 GCA_947311175.1 uncultured Planctomycetota bacterium
AAAAATGGAATAAAAATAATGTCAATTCCATTCTTAATACCAGAAAGTAATTCCGCAGTTGTTTGGCGTGGACCAATGAAGGCAGGAATTATCAAACAGCTTTTAAGTGATGTTGTTTGGGGCGACCTTGATTATCTAATTATGGATTTCCCTCCAGGGACGGGTGATGAAGCATTATCTGCATGTCAATTAATTGATAACCCGACAGGGGCAATAATTGTAACAACTCCACAAGAAGTTTCTTTAAGCGACTGCCGAAGATGTATTGATTTTTGCCATAAATTAAATTTACCAATCATTGGTATTATAGAAAACATGAGTGGCTTTGTTTGCCCCGGATGTGGTGAAGTATCAGATATTTTTTCAAGTGGTGGTGGAGTAAAAATGGCACAGGAAGAAGAGCTAAACTTTCTTGGCAAAATTCCGCTTGATCCAACATTTATGAATTTTTGCAATGATGGAATCAAAGATATTTCTGAATATAATAAAAATATAGTAATTCAACGATTGGCTGAAATTTCAAAGAAAATAGAAACCAACAAATCAAATAATAAAAAGGAGAAAACAATGAAGATAGCAATACCTTGTGTTGAAGGAAAATTATGCATGCATTTCGGACACTGTCAGGAATTTTTTGTTGCCGAAATAAATGAAGAATCCAAAGAAATAGAAAAAAGCGAAAGCCTTACTCCACCCCCACACGAGCCGGGATTATTACCAAAATGGTTGGGCGAGAAAGATGTAACTTTGGTAATTGCAGGTGGTATGGGTGGCAGAGCTCAAGATATTTTTGCTCAAAACAATATCAAGGTAATTGCAGGAGCACCGGCAGAAAAGCCGGAAGACGTAATTAAGGCATATCTTGATAACAACCTCCAAACAGGGGCAAACACGTGTGATCATTAATGATTGCAAATTGACAAAAACGAGGAAAAGGCAAAACTCATTTGCCTTTTCCTCATCCTTATTCCCTTTTATTCTTACGAAATAATCAAAACTAAAATGACAAAAAATATTGATTACCAAATCATTGTTGATAATACTGCCCATACCCATAATTTAGAAACAGAGCATGGGCTTGCGGTTTGGATTGAAGCTGATGGAAAAAATATATTATTTGATTCTTCTCAATCATCAATGATTGTTGAGAATGCAAAAAAATTAAATATTCCACTTGAAAAAACTGACATCTTGATTCTAAGTCACGGACATTATGACCACACTGGTGGGCTTGAAGCCCTACAAAACATTTTACGGGATAATGTGATTATTTACGCCCACCCTGATATAATGTTAGAGCGTTACAGTCGTCATGCAAATGGAGATATTAAAGAGATTGGAATAACTAAATCGGGAAGAGAATTTATCAACAAAAGAGAAAAATATATTCAATGGATAGATATGCCTTCTGCCATAACAGAAAAAATTTGGCTCACCGGCTTTGTTCCTCGATTTACTGAATTTGAAGATACTGGGGGAGATTTTTGGTTAGAAAAAAAATGCATAACGCCTGATGTTATTAATGATGATATGTCTCTTTGGTTTGAGAGTGAAGCTGGCATTTGGCTATTTCTCGGCTGTGCCCATGCAGGCATTATCAATATAATTAAACACATAAAATCTATCAACAAGGACGATAAATTTTATGCTATTGTTGGTGGCACCCACTTGCGGAATGCATCAAATGAAAGAATAGAAAAAACTGTTTCATACATTAAAAAACTAAATTTGAATATATTTACTCCATGTCATTGCACCGGTGGGAAAATCGAAGCATGGTAATTAATTTAAACTTTGCAGGCTAAATATTGATTGAAAGAAAATGGCTGAAAATAAAAATTGTTCTGGCAGGAACCACACCATAAATCCATCTCCAACAACTATGCATTTATGTGCAAATAGTCCGCAAGTATGCTCTATCTTAGAAAGTATTTCAGACGGTGTTTTTACCGTAAATAAGGAATGGATTATTTCATCTTTTAATAGAGCGGCAAAAAATATTACCGGAGTTTCAAAACAAGATGCCATTGGTAAAAATTGCTGGGATGTATTTAAAGCCAATACTTGTGAGACCGGTTGCCCTTTACGTAAAACAATGAAAGATGGAAAACCGATAATTAATCACACAGCATATATCATTAATAGTAATTCGAGTCGAATACCGGTAAGTATTTCAACAGCTATTTTAAAAAATGATAAAGGAGAGATTATTGGTGGCGTTGAGACATTTAGAGATTTAAGTATTGAGGAGAAATTGAAACAAAAGCTAAATTCCTTTGCTCCAAAAATCATTAGCCACAGTCAATCTATGCAACATATTATGCACATTTTACCTGATATTGCGAATAGCGAATCAGCCGTCTTGATTGTGGGTGATACAGGAACAGGCAAGGAATTACTTGCCAAAGAAATCCATAATCTAAGCCCACGACGAAACAAACCATTTATTGCGGTCAACTGTGGCGCACTCCCTGATTCCCTAATCGAATCAGAGCTTTTCGGTTATGTCAAAGGCGCATTTACTGATGCAAAACATGATAAACCGGGCAGATTTGCTCTTGCCGAAGGAGGGACAATATTTTTAGATGAGATCGGAGATATAAGCACTAGTCTCCAAGTAAAACTCTTACGAGTATTACAAGAAAAAATATATGAACCGCTTGGTGGGACAAAATCAATATTTGCAGATGTCAGAATAATTACTGCGACAAATAAAAAAATAGAAAAAATGGTTGAGACAAAAACATTTCGAAGTGATTTATATTATAGAATAAATGTAATATGTTTGGAATTACCGCCACTATCAAAACGAAAAGAAGATATTCCGATACTGATTCGCCATTTTATACGGATTTTAACGGGCAATATCGTAGTTAACTAAATACAGGCAAACATGTTACGACTATTTGTAATTAAATTTGTAGCCACTAATAATAATTATAAAATAAATAAAGTCCTTTACAAGTGCCTTTATGTTGCTATAATCCATATATTGTGCTAAAAGATTGTAGCCATTACGACAA
>CAMZKK010000106.1 GCA_947311175.1 uncultured Planctomycetota bacterium
ACAATATTCAGGTTGGTGATGTGATAGAATCATACATAACAGAAGAATTTGCAAGAACCTTAGAATAATCTAATCACTAAAAACACAAAAAGGAGTGCGCGTACGCACTCCTTTTTTAATAATTTAACAGGAGAAAAAAAATGGCAAAACGAGCTGAAAGAGTTGGAGTAAGAATCAAGCAAGATTTAGCCTCAGCAATCCCACAAATGAAAAATCCTGATATAGGTTTTGTAACAGTGACAAAAGTTATTTTATCTGATGATCTAAGCCTTGCAAAGGTTTATGTTAGTATTCTCCCAATCAGAGGTCATGAAGACAAAGAGGTGTGTCTTAACGCCCTCACCCATTCGGCTGGATATCTGCAATCAAAAATTGGCTCTAGTCTTAGAACAAAACAGATTCCGGCATTAAAATTTTATCTAGATAAATCAATAGAGACTTCGGCAAGAATTAGTACCCTAATTAAAGAGGCAAGGGATTCTGACGGAGATCATCAATAAACCTAAATTCTGCGGTTGAGTTGTATCCTCCGAGACACATGTCCAAGAATATTGATTTATACCGTAGCTAACTTTCACATAGGACATATTTATGACAACATTGTTTGTTATTATAATTTTTGCGGTCTTTATAGGAATTAAAATTTTTCTGAGCAATGATATTTCTATTGAAAAAGCCAAAGAAAAACTAAACAAAGATGCATGCATAATTGATGTAAGGTCACCGGGAGAATTCAATTCAAGCCATATTGAAGATTCAATAAATATACCATTCGATGAAACTGATAAAATTTTAAACATAATTAAAAATAAAGATAAACCAATTCTACTTTACTGTCTAAGCGGAGCACGTGCATCAATTGCCTCTTCAAAAATCAAGTCATTGGGATATATTGATGTTGCTAACATGGGGTCTTATGGTAGAGCTAAAAAAATAGTCAACGCCTAAACATACCTGCCATTATCTTCGAGAGGAACTAGTGCAAGTGTAGCCAATGGCTATTTTCTGAATTTACGATTAGGTCATTTGTCAATTTAGCAAAAAAAAGCTAAAAACGTATTTCTCCTGTACATTACAATCAAAGAAATAGATTTTTTTAATTGCAAAAGGAGAAATACATTCGGCACAAGTCATCAAAACTCCCTTTAGCGACAGCTAAAGCACCTTCATTTTTAACTTTTAACTTTTAACTTTTAACTTTTAATTGTTAATTCTCCCTCCCGATGAGCAGCAATATATTCCATTCCGTATTCATCGGTGCCTTCTAAGAAATTTTTGGCGAGAATGAATGGTTTTGATTCTCGGTCGATTTCGGCAAAGGCGCTTGTTGGGGTGCTGATGGGGTCAATGATACCGCCGTCAGTTCCGTTATCTACACAGAGACAGCCAAAAACAATATTTAGCAGTTTGCGGTTTGGCATTCCGAATGACACATTGCTTAGCCCACCGGTTAGGTGAACACCAGCAAATTTTTCTCTTGCAGTTGCGGTTGCTTCTAAGAAAGTTTTGCCGTTTTTAGGGTCGGTGCTGATTGGCAAAACCAATGGATCAAGATGCATTTTATTTCTATCAATTCCGGCATCATCAAGAAGCTTAATGATTTCAGTAAAATTATTAATTATTTCGTCAATACCACTGGGGAGTCTATCCTTGCCTGATGCACTAACAATAACATCTGCATCATATTGTTTTACCAAATCAATTACATCAGGTCTTTCTAAACTTATTGAATTAATCATCGGATTCGCTTTGGAATTTTTATATTTTTCAACCCCAATCTGCAACACTTCCGGCTTTGATGAATCAATGCTTAGTGGTATGTCAAATCTGCTGGTAAGAAACTCCACGGCATAGCCCATCATCTCCTTGCTTACTTCCGGGTCGGATGAATATTCATCAACATTTACATCAAGGTAGGTTGCTCCACTTTCAATTTGATTTTGGGCAACAGAGTAAAGGTATTCCTCTCCCATTCTTTTTTCTTCTTCGGATTTTCCATCTCTACAAAGTGAAAGACCGAGGGCAACATGTTTTATTTTTCCTTGTGCATAGGCAGGTGATATTTTTTCCCAACCTTCAGGGATAGATAATAATTTTTCTTCACCTTTATGGTTAAAAACAATTGCCTCGCCATCGCCTTGTGGTTTGGTTTTTATTCCGCCGCTCTTGACAGAGCGTGTGCAATGAAAATTTTCTCCAATTAAGATAAAATTATTCCAGATACTCATTTTATATTCCTTTTTGCTGATAAAACAGTATTATAAAGTAACATTGTAATAGTCATAGGCCCAACCCCTCCAGGGACGGGAGTTATCTGACTAGCTTTTTTGTATATATTTTCAAAGTCAACATCACCGACCAATCGGTATCCTCGTTTTTTTGTGTTGTCTTCAATCCTATTGACGCCAACATCGATGACGACTGCACCATCTTTAATCATATCGGCAGTAACGGTGTTTGGGCGACCGGTTGCGGCAATTACGATGTCTGCCTTGATTGTATGTTTTTTTATGTCTTTGGTTCCGGTATGGCAAAGGGTGACGGTGGAATTTCTTCCTTCTCCTTTTTGCAACAATAAATTTGCCAATGGTTTTCCAACAATATTGCTTCTGCCAATGATGACTACTTCCGCACCATCGGTTTCTACCTTACTGCGTTTAAGAATTTCTATAATTCCATGTGGAGTGCAAGGCAAAAACGCATCTTCACCAATAACCATCTTGCCGATATTTACCGGATGAAAACCGTCAACATCTTTTTCCGGTAAGATTTTCGTCAATACTTCACTTTCATTACACTGCTTTGGTAATGGAAGTTGAACCAATATTCCATTGATGCTGTCGTCATTGTTTAATCTTTCGACAACCTTTAATAGCTCTTCTTGAGTGGTATCTGTAGGTAGTCTGTTGTCATCTGAAAAAATTCCAATCTCCGCACATGCTTTTTCTTTTGCCGCAACATAGCTTTGCGATGCAGGGTCATCGCCAACTAAAATAACTCCAAGTCCGGGAGTGACTCCCTTTGTCTTTAAAGTAGCAACTTCTGCCATTAACTCTTTTCGAATATCTGCAGCAATTTGCTTTCCATCAATAATCTTAGCAGTCATCTTTTCCTTTCAGTATTATTTATAATCTTTCGCGGCAATGGTAAAATTGTTTTCTGATTCAAATGCACATACCGAGCTGACGGGATTTAAAAATGTTTTAAACACGCCCTTGTTTAGGACAAAATCACAACAGCCATCAGCATCTTGCTCATCAAAAAAATCTTTTTGCTCAGGCATGATGTCGTTTTTTTCATAAGTGCTGAGGTAGAAACATTCTCCATTGTTTATTTCTAATTCGTGAACATTAATTCCGTTCTTTCTGACAACGGCAAGGAAGCCGGTATTTGAATTCTTTTTGACTATTGCTGAAATTCTTGGGGTATCTAATTGATCATGTTCATAATCCATTGCCAACATTGAAAGGGCAAGGGCATCGCGAATAGGCATCCCTGCCGCTATCTTTTCGGCAATTGGATCGGTATGCGAGCCGTTTGTGACAATTGCAATGTCGTCAATGATTTTGCAACAATTGTAGGCAATGTATGGATTTTTGCTTATGTCGGTTTCAAATCCCTCTTTCGGCACAATGGAGGCAGAGTCATCATTGATGATTGCTCTTCTGTTTGGAAAACTTCGTGAAGATACCCGATACATCGCAGCAACCTCTCCGTTTTTGTTTTTCCCAATAGCAACAATTCGTCCCAGATAAATTTCTGTCATTTTGTGTCCTTTCTTTTTGTTCAGTTAATTAGATAATCTTTTTATTACAATATTTTCCATGACTTTGGCTGGTGCTTTTCCTTCTTGCCAAATTTCAAATTGTCGCACAGCTTGCCCGACAAACATCTCAACTCCATCAACAATCTCTGCACCTGCATCTTTTGCCTCTTTTAAAAATTTGGTTTGTCTTGGATTGTAAATTGCATCGAAGGCAACCATCTTATCGTGAAGCATTTTGGTTGGCACTGGTGAGACATCACAATTTGGATGCATACCTACACTTGTTGAATTTGCAATGATATCAAATCTTCGATTAGTTATTTTGTCAATCTCTAATGCCGTTGTACTTGTTTCTTGTGCTAATTGTTCAGCCTTTCCGTGGGTTCTGTTTACAATTACAACCTCAGCACCTGCTTCTTTTAGTCCATAGCAGATTCCTCTTGCCGCTCCTCCGGCACCAATCAATAGAGCTGTTGAACCATTTATTGAAATCCCTATTTTTTCCATTCCTTTTTTGATGGCAGACAATGCACCCATGCAGTCGGTGTTGTCTCCATGCCATTTTTCACCTTTGCGTGTAAGGGTGTTTACTGCCCCAATCCTTTTGGCAATCGGTTCAACCGAATCACTTAAATCTAATGCCGTATGCTTGTGGGGAATGGTTACCGATAGTCCTTGAATACTTAATGATTCAAATTTCTTCAAAAATAATGCGAGGTTGTCAACTCTGAATTTTAGATATACACAATCAAGCCCAAGATGACGAAATGCCGAGTTGTGAATCTCCGGTGATACCGAATGGGCAATTGGGTTGCCGACTACACAATACAATCTTGTTTTTGAGGTAATCTTGTTTACATTATAAAGATGGACCATGTCGTGAGCAGTGATTTGTCCAGGGGCAGATTCTTCGCCAATTCTAAGTGAGCCAAAGGTCAAGAATCCTCCTTGTCTAATTGCTAGGATTCTGCTAACTTCTCCAAGCTCTCCCATACAAAGTCCAACTACCGGTTTTCGGCATTGTGCCATTGCTTCCCAAACTTTCAGATTATCTTCTAATCTGTTTGCCATTGTCGCAAATTTTACAATATCGCAATTAGTATCCTCAATTCTTTTTACAATTAAGTTTAGGTCGCTTGGTGTTGAATCAAAATCATGAAAGCTACATATTATTTTCTCATCACTTACACGCTGATAATTGTCGATGTCGTCAAGTTCAATATCGATGTATTCTGCCCCTTTTTTTGCCGCATCTTGAAGGATGGCAATTCTTTTCTCTTCTTTTTTTGTATATCCCCCGCCCTCTCGTGCCGGTCGGCAAGTTACGATACATGGCTTCTCTGTCGCATTAAGAAGCTCTTTGATTTCAAATTCACCTTTGAGGTAATCTATTCTTAATTCAATAATGTCTGCCAAATTTTCTGCATCTTTGATGTTGGCAATTGCATCTTGTTGATTGCTTGCAATGATTGGAATGCAAATCATCTTATTTTAGCCTCTCTTTTATTTCAGGAATAATCTTTTTCGCTGCCGTCTTACCAAGATTTATTATCTTTTCAACATCACTAAAATCTCCCCAGAAGATATCCAAAACATCTGGGGTCAATACGAAATCGGCACTTGCAATTTCTTGATCATTCAATATCTTTGAGCTTGTCATCTCTATTCTGCTAATTACATCAAAACCATTGTGGAATGCTGTCATCTTAGGAACTGATGTTCGGATATCAATTGCCAATACCACATCTGCACCAAGTTCTCGCACCGCATTTGTCGGCACGGAACTAATCGGTGCTGCATCGGTATAATGAATACCATTCCACAAATAAGGAGGAAAAACAATTCCGACCGCTGTGCCTGCATTTACTGCTTCTCTAATATTTCCCTCTTTAAATATCTTGATCCGTCCATTTGTCATATCAATGGCATTGCAAGACAAAGGTATTGTAGATTCTTTTATGTCCTTATCGGGTAACAACACATCAACCGCTTTTTTTGTCGGATTATTTTTTAGTAAAGAATTACGAACAGATACAATATTAAGTAAAGATGCTGTTTTTAGATATTTTCTAATTCTCCCCCATACCGTCATTCCACCACGAAGTCCGTCACTTTTGTCTTGTTTTTTTGCACCACCGAAAAGTTTACTATTTGCAAAAAAATCACAAGCTTCAGTCTTGATTTTTTTGGCATCAGGGTTGAAACCATACATTCCCGCAAAAAGTCCACCAAGTGAAGAACCGGAAATCATTGATATTTCAATTCCTGCTTCTTCGAGGGCACACATTACGCCAATATGGCACAATGCACGACTTCCACCACCGCCAAGAGCAAGTCCGAGTTTTTTGTTTTTGTTTGCCATGAAAAGTATTTCTATTTCAACTAAATAATATTGTAATCCACAGTTAACAGTTAACAGTTAACAGTTAACAATTAAAAATTAACAGTTAAAAATTAAAAATGGTTGTGACGCTTTGCGTCGTGTTGTTTATCGCAGGCGGTATCAATATCGACCCTTATTTCTTACAAAGATGTTGGTGATACACATTGCAAAAGCACCTTCATTTTTAATTAAAATTCCGTAATTCGTGCCTTTTTGGGCATAACTTCTGAATAGGTTAGTCAGTAATTGCCTTGGCATATTTTTGGATTTCTTTGTGAAACTCAATTGCTCTGTCTTTGCTGCCAATTCGTCCAACTCTCACTTCAACATTTACTGATTTTGGTGAAGTTGGCTCCATATCAATGGTTAGTGCCTCTCCATCATAGGTTTTTCCACGAATAGTTCTGTTTCCTTTTTCTCCGGTTTCGGCAACAACTTCTTTGATTACCGCGCCAAGATTTTTCATTGCTTTTTTTACCGCGGAATCAATTGATTTGATATTTCCTTGATACACAACAGATTTATCTGTAATTTCACGAATGCCTGCTCCACCTGCAACCAACAAAGGGATACATCCACTACCGATAATTGTTGCGGTTAATAACAATCCACAAAGTATAACTTTTTTCATTTGGTTTTCCTTTCAATAACGAAATAATAGTTGTTAATATATTAGCGAATAACCTCACATAGTAAATCATAAAAATCAATTTTAACCGTTGTTTTTTATAATTTTCATTGTTTTTTCATTTATATCACTGTCGGTTAGATTATATGATAATGCTGTTAGGCTGGCGTAACCGTCAATGAGGGCAGCGGCGTCAAAGGATGTTGAGGGATCGTTGTTTTTGAAGTCGCCGTTGATATTGAAATGATTTTCATTGCTTGGGTGAGGGCAAAAGAATTCTTCAAATCCACTTGTTCCATGGTTGGTAACCTTTAATCCCTTGATGTTTTTTTCTGTTAAAGCAGGGACATTTAG
>CAMZKK010000107.1 GCA_947311175.1 uncultured Planctomycetota bacterium
AATTGCTTTTTTATACTCTTTTTTATTAAAGGCGAATCTTGCCTGCTCATACATAAAATCATTGTTGCTTTTACTCTTTGTCAACCTTTCCGTCCTCTGCATCAGCATTGCCAAAAAATCATTTACTTCTTTATTTTTTTCAAACTTTGCAATTGGCATAATCTTTCTGATAACGGTTAGATTAAATCGAATATTATTTTTCTGGGTGACGAGTGCCTTTCTAAATGCAACTATCGCACGATTATATTTCTTCATCAAAATAGCAATATCAGCCATCGGAAGAAGGTATTCTGAATATTTATTTTTCTCAACAAATGAATCCCATGCCTCTAAGTATTTATGGCTGTATGTTTTATAAGGAATTTTCCCATACACAAAAATAAGCCCTGTGGATTTTGTTCCCTTAAAGATTTCAGCAATAACTTTTTGATCATGAATCTTTTTGAATTTTGCATTTTTATATTTATTCCTACCTTCCCTTAAAAGATAGTTTTTATTTTTTACCTGAATTCGACTGAGGGTGAAGGAATTATCAACAACAATATATCCCTGCAAATAAACATCGACTGACTCTTCATATCTGCCTAATCTAAAGAGTAATTCTCCTAAATCATTATATGCGGCAATATCTAATTTATTTTGCTTTATGCGTCCTCGATATGCACTAACCTGTCTATGCTCAAGCTCAAAATCAACTTGTTTTGGATTAGTAGAAAAAATTGCAACAGTTTTTTCATTGGAGAAATAATTTTCTTTCAATATCTTGATATGATATTTTCCAAAAATTAAATCGGAAAGAATTAATGGAGTTTTCCCCACAAATTCTCCCTGCATAAATACTGATGCGTCAACAGGTGTTGAATTTATTTTCATCATGCCTCTTTGCTTTTTAACCAATTTTAAATTAACGGAGGTAATGCCATCAACCATAATCTTTTTGCAAAGACTTTCGTATTTGCCATTATCTAAACGAAGGTAATAGAATCCGGTTTCAATGCCCTTAATCTGCAATGGTGTTTTACCCATAAGTTTATTATTTAAAAAAACCACTGATTTCGGTGTTGATTTTACAAAAAGTGAAGCTGGTGGAAAAAGATAGATTTTCAGAAAAAATCCTCCAATGACAGACACCACAAACAAAGCAATAATGAGTATATATTTTATTGTCTTCTGCATTCCTTAACTCCACAACTAGCACATCCATTATCGCACCTAATCGTCATTTCTCCACTTGATGTTTTATGCCATTCACTTTTCAGAAAATCTTCACTGACGCCAGATGAGATATGACTCCACGGCAGGGCATCATCAAGCGAAAAAGTTTTACAAGCTATATCCTCAGGACGTAGGTTATTATCTGCAAAAGATTTCTCCCATGCTACATTATTGAAATATTCAGACCATGCACAAAACCTTGCCCCGTTTTTCCATGCGTCATACAATACCCTGCCAACATTTCTCCCTCCCCTTGCAATCATTCCTTCCAATAAAGATATTTTTATTTCGTGAGATTTGTATGTAACCTGTTTTCTGTTAATCATCCGTCCGACAATCTTTTGTTTTTCCAATAAGGTCTCAGCATCATCCATTCCGAACCATTGATACGGAGTATGAGCCTTCGGCACAAAATTAGATACCGAAAGAGTAATTGCATTTCCACCACCTTTTTTGATTTTAGCCTTTGCGGATTTATTCGCGAGAAGAGCAATTGCCTCAATGTCCTCTGTGGTTTCGGTCGGCAACCCTTGCATAAAATATAATTTAATGCGTCGCCAGCCTGCCCCAAAAATCTCCTTGCAACCATTGAGTAAATTTTCATCAGTTACCTCTTTATTAATTGCTCTCCTTAGTCTTTCTGTCCCAGCCTCCGGTGCAATAGTAAATCCACCTTTTCGGACAGAAGTTACAGTCTTTGGAATTGCCTTAAGGGCGGAATCGACTCGCAGAGATGGTAACGATAGATTAACTTTTCTTTTCGAAAACTTTGCATCCATTTTCTCTACCAATTCAGCAAAATCAGGATAGTCACTACTTGAAAGCGACAACAGACCTACTTCATCAAATCCAGTATTTTTATAACATTCCTCAGCCGTAGCTAATAATGATTCAATTGAACGTGTTCTAACCGGACGAGTAGTCATTCCGGCATGACAAAAACGACATCCTCCCGGACACCCTCGCATTATTTCAAGTGTTATCCGCTCGTGAGTCGTCTGTACTACCGGCACAACCGGCTTTGCAACTTGGGGAGCATTGGTGAAATCAGATACAACTCGTCGTTCAATCTTTTCTGGAATGTTGGCACAAATTGGTTTTAAATGCCCCTCTTCACCTTCATACAAAACAGGGGCATACCAGCCACTACAGGTTGAAACAATTTCACGAAGTCGCTCCCTTCTTGATATTTTTTTTCCTTTAAGGCTATTCAAACATTCGGCGAACTCAAGAACGGCTTCTTCACCTTCGCCAATCAAAAAAAGGTCAATAAAATCTGCCAACGGTTCAGGATTAAACGCCCCTGCTCCTCCTGCAACTATTAAAGGACAATCATCATCTCGTTCAGAAGATAGAATGGGAATACCTGCAAGACTTAACATTGTAAACAAATTACTACAACACATTTCATACTGCAATGAAAAACCAACGACATCGCATTTGCTTAATGGAATAAAATTTTCCAAAGTGCACAATGGGAGATGTCTTGCAATAAGTTCTTGTTCCATGTCTGGAAGTGGAGCAAACACCCGCTCTGCAGCGACAAAATCAGCTCTATTTAATATTTCATACAACACCTTTAAACCATGATGACTCATCCCTACAGAATAGGCATCAGGAAAAGCTAAGGCAATCTTCAATAACTCGGAATAATTGTCCTTTTTTACAGAATTCCACTCACCACCGACATATTGCCCAGGGGTTGATACAGAAAGAAGAAATGACGATATTTGGTTTTGATAATTTGTAATCATAAGGTTCAATCCATAATAAATACTAAAGGAAACATAATAACATAGCACAATCTATTGACAATATTATAATCATATAATACCATAATATAAATAAACTACAATAAGGAGGTATATAGTGACAGCAAAAAAAGAATTTTGGCATGACATTGATGAATTATTAAAACTTGCAATTGCTGAAGATATTGCAACTGGCGACATTACCTCAAAATTGATAATTCCAAAAGATTTAAAATGCAAAGCTGCGTTTGTGGCAAGACAACCAGGGGTCATGGCTGGAAATGGTGTGATTAGTCATTTTTATGAAATGTTAGATAGCAATATAAAAGTAACCGGTATTGTCGATGAAGGACATCATTTTACAGAGGGAAGAGTCCTTGCAGAGATTGAGGGTAATGCTATTTCAATCCTATCTGGAGAAAGAACTGCTCTAAATATCTTGCAAAGGATGTGTGGTGTGGCAACAATCACCAATACCTACGTCAAGGCAATAGAGGGTACCAAAGCAAAAATTTATGATACTCGGAAAACAGCTCCCGGCTTGCGAGCTCTTGACAAACTCGCAGTTTACTTAGGTGGTGGCGTCAACCACCGCAAAGGTCTTTACGATATGGTATTAATCAAAGATAATCACATCGCACTAGCGGGTAGAGAAAATGCCATTGCCAACGTCAGTTGGGCTGTTCGAAAGGCAAAAGAAGGAACCAACCTAAGAATAGAGGTAGAAGTAGATAATTTAGAGCAGCTAAAAGAGGTTTTAAACGAAGAGCCTGATTTTGTTCTGCTTGACAATATGGATTCAGATTCACTGCGAGAAGCAGTTGTTATGACATCAAAATACTGCGAAGAAAACAGCCTTAAGCATCCATTCTTAGAAGCATCGGGTAACGTTTCTCTAGGCACAGTAAGAAAAAT
>CAMZKK010000108.1 GCA_947311175.1 uncultured Planctomycetota bacterium
CTCCCACAGAACCGCCGATGTCGCGTTGTGCCATAGCCATCCTTGTAACTGAATCCATCAACAAGGCAACATCAAGCCCTTGATCTCTAAAATATTCAGCAATCGCTGTAGCCACAAACGGTGCCTTAACCCTCACCGGTGCCGGTTTATCGCTAGTTGCAACAACCACTACACTTTTAGCAAGACCTTCTTCGCCAAGATTATTTTCAATAAACTCCCTTACCTCACGCCCACGTTCACCCACCAATGCAATGACAGCCACATCGGCATTTGCATACTTTGCAATATTGCCAAGCAATACACTTTTACCAACCCCTGTGCCGGAAAAAATTCCTATTCTTTGCCCCCTTCCAACCGTAAGGAAACCATCAATTGCTCTAATTCCTGTTGCGAGCTTTTCTGTAATTAGTGGTCGACTAACTGGATCTGGTGGGTCAGAAAAAATCAATCTTGATTCGGTTGTAAAAATCCCCCCCTTGCCATCCATGGGCTCACCTCTACCATCAAGCACTCGTCCCAACAAATTTAAACCAACCGAAACCCTTTGCTGAATAGAGATACATTCAATTTTATCACCCGGGCCAATCCCTCCCATTTCGCCAAGAGGCATGAGGATTGTTTTACCCGGTCGAAACCCAACAACCTCAGCATCAACAGAAGCTCCAGACAATCGTGCATAAATTCGACAAAATGCCCCCACCGGAATTGGCATTCCTGATGACTCAACAGTCAAACCAATAAGTCGCTGCACCGTACCCGAAACCTTCGCTGAAAGAATCCCAGGCAACTCATCTATTTTACGTTGAAAAATAGATTTATTCTGTATAGGCAACACCGATAAATCTGTCAAAAAATATCTCCTACTCTTCTGTAACCGAGATTCCCCCAACTAGGGAATTTTCAATTATTTTGATTTGCTCTTCAATCTTTAGGTTGACTTCACCATCAATATTTCTAACCACAACCCCGCCAACAGAGACGGTATCGTCTTCTTCAATACTAACACGCCCAAGATTAGAAAATTCCGCTTTGAGCTCAGGTAAATACTCCTCTAAACTTTTTACATCTGCAGAATTAACAAAAAACACAATATCCTTACGTTCAACAGTCAAGGCTATTGCCTCTTTAGCAGTATCGCGGACAACATCCTTACTAACCGACAATTCCCGCTTAATAATTTTTTTAGCAATGGCGATGGATAAATTTATCAGCTCAACCTCAGAATCTTGTTTCAAAGTAACCCTCTCCGCAGAAAGCACCTTCAATATCTCTGACAAAGCACTTGCAAGATTATCGGTTTTAGTTGAGACCATTTCATTTATTTCGCTATACCCCTTCTCATTTCCCTCCGCATACCCCTTTTCATATCCCTCTTTTTCACCTTTAGAAAACCCATCGGAAAAAGCTGTTTTCTCTAACTCTACCGCCTGTTCTCTTGCGGTTGACAATAAATTTTGAGCTTGAGCCGTAGCCTTTTTTATTATTTGTTTGGCAAAAGCCTGAATATCATCAAATTGAAATGGGATTGGGGTCTGCTCAATACTCTGATCAGATTTTATTAGATTACTTTCCATAGTATTTTCCAAAGTGACAAACTAAACGACAATTTCCTCTTCTCCGCCACGTCCGGAGATAATAACTTCACCAGCCTCTTCAAGACGACGAACAACATCAACAATTCTCTGCTGTGCTTGTTCAACATCAGATACCCGAACCGGTCCCATATACTCCATGTCCTCTTTAATCATTGCGGCAGCTCGTTCAGACATATTTTTAAATACTTTATTTTGCAATTCTTCCGAAGCAGTCTTGAGGGCAAGTGAAAGCTCGTCGGTCTCAACCTCTTTAAGTACCGATTGAATTCCTTTGTCATTAACCAATAAGACATCTTCGAAAACAAACATTAAGCGCCTTATCTGTTCGACCATATCAGGATCTTCTTCTTCTAGATTTTCAAGAATACCTTTTTCGGTAGTCCTATCTACAAGATTAAGAACCTCGGCAATAGTCTCAACTCCACCTGCTTGCTCAAGTTCCTGCGACATAACAGAAGCAAGCCTAGTCTCTAATCCTGCCTCCACCTGCCTAATTGCCTCAGGAGTAGTTTGCTCCATTCGAGCAACTCTTTTGACAACCGCTATCTGTTTTTTAGCAGAAAGTCCAGATAAGATTTCACCAGCTTGCTTACTCGACAAATGAGCTAAAATCAAGGCAATAGTTTGCGGATGTTCATCCTGAATAAATGTAAGCAAATTATCCGCATCTGTTTTCTTTAAAAAATGAAATGGTGTCTGTGAAATTGACTGTTGCAGGCCATCAAGAATTGCGGCAGCATCCTCACTTGGTAATGATTTCTCAAGCAATGCCCTGGCATACTCCATCCCTCCTTGTTCCAAATATTTTCTTGCTTGATGAAGTTGATAATATTCTCTGACGACACTATCTCTAACCTCACTAGTAACATCTTCAAGCCTAGCAATCTCCATAGATACCCGCTCAATGTCCTCAGTAGCCATATTAGCGAGAATCCTAGACGAGGTATCGGTATCAAGAGAAACCAATAACACCGCAGCCTTTTTGACACCGGTAAGCCCTTCTATCTTCTTCTGCTTTGCCATATACTTACACTCCTGAAATCAATGAAACGCTACTCTATCGTAAGCCAACGTTTTACCAAACTTGCTGCCTTCTTTGGGTCTTCAGCAACTATATCTGCGACCTTTTCTCTAATTTGCTCAAAATCTGCATTCTTTTGATCATTCTCATTAGGACCACCGAAATCACCACCACCAGAAAGACTCAATTCGTCTTCAAGGGTTGACAAATCCTCTGACGGTATAACACGCTTAACCTGCGACCATATCATAATAAGACCCGCAATTGCAAGCCCTGCGAGTACCGCAGCTGTTAGATTTTTAACCGCAATGTCACGCAAAAAGCCTGCCGTTGATTGTCCATCATTACCGTCATCAACCGGCGGTGTCCACTTTACCTGCTTAATACTTACATCTCTCACACTTTTAAGCCCGACACTTTTGCTGATAAACATTGCAAGATTTTGTATCTCTGTCGGCACCAATTCCTTCGCACTTAACAAAATGGGTTTTCCTTCTTCATCTGCTTTAACCTTACCCTTCTCATCAATTTCATTAACAAATGGTAAGTGCATCACTACCGACACCGTCATCTGTTTAACATCTCCTGGGGCAATATGATGATAGCTATTCTTTACCCCATTTTCATTCATTATATCAGCATCCTTGATTGAGTTCGTTGTAATTTTTTCTTTACTGGAACCCTGATTATTTCTTGAGATATTAGGATTTACGCCAACCTCATTGCCAGTTGGTTCTGTTGATCTAAAATCCTGTTTGTGAGTAGTTTTTCTTTTGATTTGACCTTCTAGGATATCACGAGTAGTACTGCCTTGCTTGTCTAAATCCAATTCAACATTAACAAAAGCAAAGGCTTCGGCTCTTGGATAAAAAGTTCGAACAGCAGCTTCAACCTTATTGCGCATCCGTTCCTCTTCAGCACGTTGAAGAGCAAGCCGCTCAATAGCTCCCTGCCCCATAGAATCATCATCCTTGGCATAAAAATGTCGGGCATTTTGATCCACCACCACCACATTTTTTTTCTCTAACCCTGCCTTAGCAGAACTAACCAATGCGACAATAGTGTCTGCAATCTGCTGATTCAGTTTTTTCCCTCTCCCCATAGTGACCTTAACCGAACCTCTTGGACGAATTGGAGCACCAAGAACTTTTTTCCTGCCACCATCAAGAACTACCGTAGCGTCATCAATTACATCAAGAGACATTATCATCTTGGCAAGTTCATTCTGTAAGGCAACCCTCATCATATCTCGATGAGTAGCCTGAGTGGTTGAATATGAAATCTTTGAAAGCATTGCCTCAAATCCTGAATAGGACTCTTTGGTTAACAAGTCATTTGAAGCTAAAAGCATATATGCTTTATCACGCAGTTTAACCGGAACTTGAATTTGTTTTTTATTTATTTTGTACTTATATTCTATTCCTGCATCTTTCAATTGCTGTGTTATGTCATCATGATCTTTGCCCGCATTAACCTCAATTGGTAAAGCAACCCAGCTTGTATCTTTGCTAACAGAGCCGATAAAAACCATCATCCCTAATGCTGTTGCAACAGTAATACCGGTCATTATTACCGCAAGCCTCTGCGATACCGACATATCTCGCAAAACACTTTTGGCGTTATCGCCTAATTGCTGAAAAACTTCCATGCAAATATTCCCCCAAAAAAATAACTCCGTCACCCTATAATCTTATAATTTGGGCACAAAACACAAAGGGTCTTTAAACAAAAACTGTTCAAAGACCCTTTAATGATATTTTTCTGACCGCTCTAAATCAACTTTTATCGGAACTCTATTAAATAAATTATTCTATTTTTAAATAAAAGTAGGTGGCTATATTTGCATACGCAAAACATCCTGATATGCCTCAACGAGTTTATTACGAACAGCCATAAGGGTATTAAATGCAATATCTGCCTTTTCAACAGCACTCATCACTTGAGTAACATCATCTGTTTTTCCAGTAACCAAGGCCTCCTGAGCTGCCTCAGACTCTGCCTGCATTTGATTAACCTGTTCTAAGCTTTTTTGCAAAAATTGTTTAAAATTTTCACCATTAACACTTGAGCTATTTTTTGTTGCATCCGTACTACCAACCCCATCACCTCCTTGTAGTGGTCCGATTGGGTTGAGCACCATATTTTCTCCTTTCATCAAACAAATAATATATATTGTTAATCGACAAAATGCCGAGTTAAATATTTAAAAACTAAAATATTATACAAAGCTAAGCAATAATTTGCAATGATCCTCTTATAATCTGCTTGGCAGATTCCATCGCTGTAATATTTGCTTCATACGCCCGTGAGGCAGTCATCATATCAACCATCTCCATTGGCACCTGAACATTTGGGTATAATACAATCCCATTTTTGTCGGCATCAGGATGTCCAGGTTGATAGACTTTTCGAAATTCTGTTTGATCTTCTGATATTTTTTCAACCTGTACTCCTAATTTCCCAGAACCAGTTATCTCAGGTGCTCCTGGTTTAAAATGAATACGCTTACGACGATAAGGAATTTTATTACCATTCTCATCATGAGTGGTATTTGCATTTGCAAGATTATTGGCAATGACATTCATTCTAGCACGTTCAGCATGAAGAGCAGAAGCACTGATATCCATTGTTGTAAAAATTCCACCGACAGACATTTTATATTTCTCCAAACAAAAACAAACTACTCTAAGCTACTCTATCCCTTAATGCCGACTGCATCATACTGTATTTTTTCTTCAACAAACGCTGCAAGGTTTCCGTATAAATAGTATTTTTTGCCAAATCAGCCATTTCTTTTTCAATTACAATACTGTTCTCATCATGACGCTCAGGTCCAGCCTCAGCTCCGGGTTGGACATTCACAACCGGCATATACCCACCACGTTTAAAACTAATATCTTGAGTGCTTCTCATTGAAAACTTAGCAGGATGAGAATTTCTTCGTTCAACAATTGCTTCTTCAAGGGCCTTGCGAAATTGTCCCTCTGGAACCGACTGCCTTTTATAGTAAGGAGTGTCGAGATTTGCAATATTATTCATAATCGTTTTATGACGTTGATGCGCAAAAGAAAGTGCTGTCTCTAAAACCGGAACACTTTCACGCTGAAAAAGACTATTTATCATTACTTTACCTTACAAAACAAACAATACGTAATATTATCAATTTTCATACCACAACAACAGTCACTCAAAAATAGTCATAACTACAAAAGTGGTAATGCTTTACCCAAAACAACCCGAAGAGGAAAAAACTACAAAAGCAAGAACCGGAATTTTGTGCCACAAAAAGTTGGAAAAATATGCCGTTTTTTTTAAGTCACCAAATCAAAAAGTTTATTGAATCTCATTCTTAATAACATAATATAACTCATTGCTAGTACAAAGTGAGGGATTATTTTTTCTAGCCGACATTTACTTTTAAGTTTTGGTATATTTTTTAATGGAGAGAATTATGAAAAACAAAGTATGCAGGATTACCCCTTTATTGATAGCAATTATAGTTATCAATACAATCATTGGACAAAATTTCATAACGGCAAACGAAAATAATATAAAGATTACAAAAGCACTTTCTTCTGCATTTGCCGATGTATCAGAGCATGTCTCCCCAGCGGTTGTCAATATCAAAAGCGTTCAAGAAATAACAACCGGTACCATGAAAATGCCTAAGGGACAAGAAGAACTTTTCAAAAAGTTTTTTGGTCCAGATATGTTTGGAAAGAATAATCCGTTTGGCTCCTTGCCTCATAACTTCAAACAAAGAGCACAAGGTTCTGGATTCATCATTGATAAAGACGGAACAGTAATAACCAACAACCACGTAGTCGGTAAAGCAAAAAAAGTAGAAATAACTCTTCCAGACAAAAGAGTCTTTGAAGCAACAGTACTTGGTAGTGATCCCAAAAGCGACATTGCTGTCCTAAAAATAAAAGGGGCAAAAAATCTACCGGTTGTCAAACTAGGCGACAGTCAAAAAATCAGAATTGGTGAACTTGTTATTGCAATTGGCTCTCCCTTTGGACTCACAAAAACCGTAACCACCGGTATCATCTCAGCTACCGGAAGAGATGTCGGAATGGCTGCCTATGAAAACTACATTCAAACCGACGCTGCAATAAATCCGGGAAACTCAGGAGGTCCATTATTTAATCTTGATGGTGAAGTCATTGGAATAAACACCGCAATCAGCAGTGCCTCTGGTGGCAACAATGGTGTTGGCTTTGCTATCCCGGTAAATATGGCAAAGAACATAATCAACCAATTGCGTGAGTCTGGTGAGGTTACAAGAGGATGGATTGGAGTTGGCATTCAAGATATCGAACCTGAAATGGAAGATTCTTTTGCCGGATACGACAAAAAGGGTGGCGTAATCATTAGTCAAGTGGGCCCTAAAATGCCGGCAGATAAAGCAGGAATAAAGGCGGGTGATATAATTTTAGAACTTGGTGGCAAAAGAGTTGCAAACACCAAAGAACTGAGATATAGAGTAGCATCATCACCAGTTAACAAAAAAACAAAGGTAAAAGTCCTTAGAAAAGGTAAAATATTAAACCTATCTATCACGCCAGCCAAACAACCTGTACAGCTCAGTCTAAAAAACAAGCAGTCATCACACGCCAGCAAAAAACAAAGTGAAGCATCAAGCATAACTGAAGACTTTGGATTTACAATCCAAGAATTAACCAAGGAAAAGGCGAAAAAATATGGATATGAAACGCTCCAGGGAGTTTTGGTGGATTCAGTACTACCTAATGGAAACGCCGCAGAAAAAGGCATTCGACACGGGACACTAATTGTCGAAGTAGAGCACCAACAAATCGAATCAATCGAGCAATTCTTAACAGCAGTAAAGAAGATAGGAGCAAAACAAAGAGTCCTATTCAGAATAATTTCCGGTGATGTAGCAAGATATATCGTCCTCAAAAAGGAAGTAAAAAAACAATAAAAAACGAGGGACATGCAAAGCTTCTTTGCGTGTACCTCATCCTTATTCCGAGGGACATGCAAAGCCTCTTTGCGTGTCCCTCATCTTTTACCTAAATTCCGTAGTTGATGCGGAATTTAGGTTAATCTTTTTTTGTAATTCTACATTTTCAATTTACTCCGCAGCCATTTTACAAAATTAGTTTTCTCGGTCAAACCATCACTACCCTCATCAGAATCACTACTCAACTCAATCGGCGTTGGGTTCAATCTTTGACAACATCGTTCAATATATATTTCTGCCTTATATGTCCACAAGTCTGTATTTGTCCCAACTATTGATTTTTCCAAAAGTTTAACCGCAATCTCAAGGTCACGGCAATACTCTTTTTCATCTTCAGCGGGAATAGAAATTAACAATAGAGCCATATTGTAAAGTGCAAATCTTGGATTAGCACCCACCTTGTACGCCTTCTTAAATAATCTTTTTGCCGCTTTAAGATTTGCAAGCATTGACGACTTATGTTTATCAATAAGCCTATCACTGTCCCCCTGCTTCCCAATATTTAACTGAATATAATCATAATATTGCTTTGCTCTGTCTGCATGAAGAGTGCCAGCAGTAAACGGATCAGTGCGAAACAATACAATCGCCTCATTAAATGCTAATCTCGCCTTATCATTTCCAACCTTCATTTGAGATACTATCGGCCAGATTTCCGGGGGAATAAAAATATCCTTCGTATATCTTTTTAGAAAATGGTTACCAATGATTAATCGCTCATCATCATCCATTTCTTTAATAGAAACCTCATCACCCACACAAAATCTTAAAAATCTAGCATACATCTCCTCATAGGTTTTACCATAAAGTTTTTCTTTACGAATAAATGAATGATAGGCATCAAAGGCAACCTTTTCTCTACGATGGTCAATTTTTTTCTTTAATTTAAGTAATTCTCTAATAATACCTCCAATAGGGTCTTCCAAACAACGCATAGGAAATATTATTACATTTTGCCTAAATCTCTCAACTGCAAGTGAAGTAGCTGCAACAACATAACCAGTAACCGGTGCGAGTACTAAAGATGGCATAGGGTAAGCATTTCCGATATTTTTTGAACGCTGAGGCAAGATTGACTTGTCTGCCGAAATTATTTTGTAAAAGATACCGCCAAGCACTTTTTTCTCAACAAGCGGTATCTCTTCAATCGAGTAAACATCCTGCATATTAATAAAACCCACAGTTGAAGATACTTCAAGATGTGCTTGTAGAATATCACAAAAGTCCTCAAATATATCTAAAAATGCTTTCTGCCCTTTTCGTAGTTTTTCTTCTCGAATCCTCTCAACAGAATTTATCTTAAGACGAATATCCTCAAGGGCAGAATAAATAGATTCCAAATCAACACCTGTGTGCTCACCCAACTTTCTTAATCTTTCATTTGTTTCATCTGTTTTTTTTACTATATCGCGAACCCCAATATAGCTTTTTTTTTCTACCTTTTGTCTACTTTTCGCCTCAATAACTGATTTGTCATACTCCATCAACGCCTCAATACTCATAACAGTACTAAGGCTAAGTGGCTCAAGCTCTTGACGCTTTCCCTCTTTTAATTTATTATGTAATGACTCAAGCTCTCGCTGGTTAGAAAAATCAAGCGCTTTACTTTTCTCGAGCATCGTTCGATAAGCACTATTGACAAATTGGTAGTAATTACACACTCTGCCAATATCATCTTCAGAGTAAAATCTAGAAACCTCTCGGTCTGAAATTTTCTCCATTTCAGCCCTACCAAGACTAAAAACTATCTTCATAGCATCAAGAGCACCGAAATCTCGAAACTCTTTCTCAATTGCCTCAAGTGCAAGATTCATAACAATATTCTTATGTTCTTTGCAAAACAACTGATTGCGCTTGTCTATTTTTTTAGTAATGCTCATTTTTGCAAAAATTCCTTTATCCTAAATTTCGCAATTAGTACGAAATTTAATTAAAAGTTGAGAGTTAAAAATTAAAGATGAAGGTGTTTTAGCTATCGCTAAAAGGAAATTTTAATAATTTTATATAGCCATAATTATCTTTACTCATCAGCTGATGAGTAAATGAAAATAGAAGCTTTTATTTTGTTAAAAATCGTTTGTAGAGCTTCCTTCACTGCTCATTATTAATTGTTAATTCTAAACTCCAACTGTGAAATTTAGGTTTATCTTTAAAGCAGGGACACGATTTCGTGCCCCTGAATACTAAAAAGTTGATATCAATCTTGATTTCAAATCTCAAATACTTACCCAGCACCTAACAGCTTAAGCACATTTTGGGCATTTAAATTAGATGACTGAACATTCATAATCCCAACTTTTTCTAATAGTTGCGTACGAACAAAATTAGACATTTCGGTAGCAAAATCTGTATCTCTAATATTACTTTCGGTTGCTGTCACATTTTCAGCAGCTACTTGAAGTGAATTAATATTAGTTTGCAGGGTATTTGCCTGATACGCACCAATTCTTGCTCTTTCGGTTGCGATATCACTAATAGCCTGATCTATAAACTTCAAAGCCACCTCTGGATTATTTGCAAGCGATGCTTTGCCTCCACCACTCAGGTCCTGAAGACTAAACATTTCTCCTCCAACATTAACCATCCCAATCGCTGACGGCATTGCTGAATTAATTCCAAAAGTATCACGCCCTTGAACACCTGATGATTCAGACAGTTGCAATTGCATTCCACCTTTAATATCTCCCAACTCTGCACTTCTCGCGCTATTTGCATCAACAAGATTATCTTGTTCATATCCAGCCTGAGCAATGGTAGTATTTGCCACCGTTCCCTCGCTAAAGGTTAAACTACCGGTAAATACCGCGTTTGAAACCTGAGCTGTAAGTCCGTCGGTTTCTAAGGATTGTCCGCCAACATTTAAAGTAGCATTTTGACCATTATCACTAATAGTATCACCTGCGGTTGCAAAGGTTGCCCCAGTTTGTTGTTCAATCCTAATTGACTCATCAGCACCATAGGCTTCACTAACGATTCGAAGTTGAGTGTCTCCTTGGATGGAATATGCAGTAACCCCAGTTTTATCTGAAGCATTATTAATCGCATTAGCCATATCAACCACCGAAGTTCCAGCAGCAAAATCAAAACTTACCTCACCACCATTGCCTTGAATCGAAAAAGATGTATCTGATGATAATGCTCCACCAGCAATAACGGAACTTTCTATATGCGCCTTTTCTGCCTGCTCGGTAACATTACCAGAAAATTGGATTCCTATATTCCCAGAAATATCCCCAATAGAATCTATCCTGGTTAGACCTGAATCAAGAATATTTCCATTATCACGAGCAGTGAAATTGATTTGTTGAGCACCATTAAGTAGATTTTTCCCAGCATAATTATTAGTTGACGCAATCCGATCAAAAGTACTAAGCATACCGTTGAGCTCTGATTGATTCGCATTTATCATATCTTTAGAATTAATGCCTGTATTCATTGATGAAATTGCTAACCCCTTCATTCGAGTAAGCATTGAGCTCATCTCACTCATTCCACCCTCAGCAATCGAAAGCGTATTATAACTTTCTTGTGAATTTCTAATTGCGGTTTCAATTCCACCCAATTGAGATCGCAAATATTCACTAATTATCAACCCTGCAGGATTATCTTTTGCTGTATTAATTTTAAATCCCGAAGATAATTTTTGAAGTGATGATTTGCTTGCAAAACTGTTTTTTTGAAGTTGATTATTTGCAAAAATTGATGACAGATTATTATTGATACTAAACATTTTCATCCCTCCCTGAACAAAAACAAAAACCGATCCGTGGTTCTTTTAAATAACAGTATTTTTCAATTTTGAAAAATTGTTTTTTTAATTAACAAAAACAGACTTTATACTCTTACATTTAAATATACTCTTTAATCTACTTTAGGTCAAATTTTTTATATTTATTAATAAAAAAGGAGAAGACTTGCATCTTCTCCTTTTCAAAATTAACTAAAGCGATACACCTTGATTTACTACCATGCAAAATGTGCAAATGCTTTATTGGCTTCAGCCATTCTATGAGTGTTCTCACGAACAGACATTGCTGAACCTTCTTTATTGTAGGCATCCATAAGCTCTTGAGCCATTATTTTATGCATTGCCTTACCTTTTTTTGCGTGTGCAGCCTGCATCAACCATCTAATAGCCAATGTCTGCTGACGTTTTGCACTTACTTGAACCGGAACCTGGTAGTTAGCACCACCAACCCTTCGACTCTTTACTTCAACCAAAGGCTTAATGTTATCAATCGCTTGCTCAAGAACCTTTATCGGATCATCGGTTTTAAGCTTCTCTTCAACTGTATCCATCGCAGAATAGAATATTTTTTCTGCCAAAGATTTCTTACCGTCCTTCATTATACTATTAATTAGCTTTGAAGCCAAAATGCTTCCATATCTTGAATCCGGGCGTATTCCTGGTCCTGTAACTTTTGTTGATTTAACTGTCATAATCTTACTCCCTTTGTCTTCTAAAATTATTTTTTAGGCTGTTTAGCACCATATTTACTACGACCCTGACGGCGACTTTCGACCCCAACAGTATCATTAACCCCGCGAACTACGTGATAACGTACACCGGGAAGATCTCGAACTCTACCACCTCTTACCAGAACAATTGAGTGCTCTTGTAAATTGTGTCCTTCACCACCAATATAAGCAGTAATTTCTTTTCCGTTAGTAAGTCTTACCCTCGCAACTTTTCTCAAAGCAGAGTTAGGCTTCTTTGGAGTTTGAGTCTTAACTGAAAGGCACACACCTTTTCTCTGTGGACTCTGCTCTAGCACCGGAGACTTACTTTTCTTAACTATCTTCTTCCGGCCTTTTCGTACCAGTTGATTAATTGTCGGCATCTTATTCTATTCCTTTCAATTCGTTTATTTCAAAATATCGTCGCATCTTACAGCATTTTTCTAAACATTCAAGAGTTATTGTCATTATTATCATTATTTTCTACAACTAGTTCATCTTCAGTATCTTTTTCTCCCGCCATCGCTTCTATAGCTTTTGCACTTATACCAACATCTGCAAGTCTATAAGCAGGGAATCCTGTTCCAGCCGGAATAATATGACCAATGGCAACATTTTCCTTAAGTCCCCTTAAAACGTCTCGTTTGCCCGCAATTGCGGCAGTAGTAAGCACCTTTGTTGTCTCCTGGAATGAGGCAGCAGCGATAACACTTTCTGCACTTAGACTTGCTCTGGCTATTCCTAACAAAATAGGTGAACTTGTCGCAGGGGTCCCACCCTTAGCCAAGATACCTTTATTTATTTTTTCAAATTCAATTTTTTCTACTTGTTGAGTTGGAAGAAAATCAGTATCACCAGGATCTTCAATCTTGACCTTTCTCATCATTTGTCGTACAAGTATTTCGATATGTTTATCATTAATTCGAACATTCTGTGCCCGATAAACATCCTGAACTTCATTTAATAAATATTCTTGCAAATGATCTTCACCTCTTACTCCGAGAATATCATGAGGAACGAGTGGACCATCAACAAGAGATTCACCAGCTTTTACCACATCTCCGGTATGAACCATCAAGTGCTTACCCTGAGGAACAAGATGTTCAATTTCAATTCCATCCGCTGTTTTAATGAGAATAATACGTTTACCTCTTCGGCGATCAGCAAGCTCAACGACACCATCAACCTC
Organism: uncultured Planctomycetota bacterium; assembly: GCA_947311175.1. Taxonomy (GTDB): domain Bacteria; phylum Planctomycetota; class SZUA-567; order SZUA-567; family JAFGNG01; genus CAMZKK01. Next base: position 13,251 of record CAMZKK010000108.1, read on the forward strand.
TGCCAATACCGCAGGTTCTTTAGGTTTACGTGCCTCAAACAATTCTGTAATTCGTGGCAGACCACCGGTAATATCTTGAGTAGTTTCAACATCTCTTGACATTTTTGCCAGTGCCATCCCAGGTTTTACAACATCACC
>CAMZKK010000109.1 GCA_947311175.1 uncultured Planctomycetota bacterium
AAAAACAAGAGGCAAAATAACCTACAAAAAAGATTATTGGATGTATTTCTTGAATAGAACTTACGGGGATTTTTTCTACCATCAGCCAGTTTATTCCAAATCCCCAAACAAGCACAATACCAATGATAAAATTATAAACACTCGAAGAAATCAAAACATCATCTGTTTCGGTCCTATCAAATATATTGTCTTCCATTTATTATCTCCTACCCTAAATTAAATTTTGCAACATGCGTTATCTTGAATATAAACCTAAATTCCGCAGTGATAACCGAAAAGAGCGCGTGTTGCGAAATTTAATTAAAAATTAGCAAAAGGGATAAAACTCAATCATCCGTTGGGATATAAATAATGAGGAAGCCAAGTTGTTAGGAATGGGATATATGTTATTAACAAAACGGTAACTACTCGAATCAAAAGAAAAGGGATTACCGAGCGACATACCTCTAACATTGGTTTGTTGAATCGGTATGATGACAAAAACAAATTCATTCCGATTGGAGGCGTAATATATCCTAATTCAAGATTTGCCAAAAAGATTATACCAAGGTGAATAGGGTCAATACCATAAGCAACCCCGAGCGGGATAATTAACGGCACCATCACAATAATAGCAGAAAACACATCCATCAAACAGCCAACGATTATCAGCAAAAGATTAAGACAGAGCAAAAATGCAAATGGTGAATGAATGGTTCCCTTAACCCAATCAACCACCTGCGTTGGAACCTCAGCATCAATCAAGTAATTGGTAAATCCCATAGCAACGCCAAGGATTAAGAGAACTCCACCAATCAACAGACCGCATTTTGTCATTGTCTTTGGGACATCTCTAAAAATATGCAAATCTCGATAGATAACAACTTCAACAATAAAGGTATAAAATGCCGTAATTGCTGCTGCTTCTACCGGAGTTGCCCATCCACCAAAAATCCCAATCAAAGCAACCACTGGAATCATTAATTCCCAAAAACACGCCAACACCGCCTTGTAAGCTTCAGTAAAATCAAAGGTTTTACCGCAAGTGCCATCATTGTTTTTATTTGATTTTGCCAACCAAATACCAAACGCTCCAATCATGGCTACATCAATTATTCCCGGTATCAATCCACCCAAAAACATCATTCCAATTTCTTGATTAGCAATAATCGCATACAGAATTACCGGCAAGCATGGCGGAAATAACATCCCCAGCGAGCCTGCACAGGTAAGTAAACCCAACGAACTTTTCTCGGAATAGCCGGCAGACCTAAGCACAGGCATAAGCAAGGCAGCAATTGCAAGGATGGTTACTCCCGAGGCACCGGTGAATGAAGTAAAAAATGCACAAACGGCAACGGTAACAATTGCCGGTCCACCTCTCAATGTGCCAAAGAGGGCATTAAACAATCTAACCAATCGCTTAGATGCACCACCGTCTGCCAAAAAATATCCGGCAAGAGTAAACAAAGGGATAGTGGGAAAGGTATCGTTTTTTACCACTTGATAATGGTCAACCGCAACACTTGCAGCCAATTCATAATCATTAATAAAAAACAATAATAATGCAGCCCCACCCAACATTGCAAATATCGGTAAACCCAAAAGAGTAGCAACAACCAACAAAATCAATCCGGGAACAAATACCTGCTCCGGCTCAACTATAAATAAATTTTGTAAGGTGTCCGAACTCATATCAGAAATAAATGGAATCCAGCTTGGAGGATCTTCAGGGTCAACCCAAGAATAGATAGAAAACCCGATAATAAAAAGAGCAATTGCAAGCGATGCAATCCGCCATCGCCAAGCATCGGCTGATGTCAAGAGTATTCTAATCGTGATTATTCCAAAGCCAATCGGAAGTAATGCTTGAATAATCCACACCGGAATACCTAATGCAAGGATGTCATCAGTCGGTGTTGTTGCTACAAACAAATATCCGGCAGCCATTAACCAAAATGAAATTGCAGCCCCCACCCCAGAACTAAAAACCTTAACTAAAAGTTTTCCCCGACTACCGAGAAATGCCTCAGCGGTAGATAGCGATAATAATCGCCCCTCACGAGCAGCTAACGCACTACCAAGAATCCCTACCAGCAAAGTTAAATGAGTAATAAATAAATCAGAACCCTCAATCCCGGTATCGAAGGGACGCAAAACAATACCAATAATTGATAGCCCAACCATTGCCGCAAGAGCAATGCAAACAAGTAAATCTTCACTTTTTTTTGCCAAGGTAATAATTTTCAAAAACCCGGTCTCACCTTCAACATTTATTTCTTTACTGGCATCACCCATCTTTTAGTTTTTATTTCCTTTGCGAAAATCTTCAAGCATAGCCTTTACTTCGTCAAATAATTTCGCATCGACAATCTTTCCTCGAATAGAAGGGTAGGCTTTTTCAACTCTCTTGCGCCACTTTACCATATCTGCGTCACTGGGAATTTGAACCTTCATTCCCTTGCTTTTCATTGTAACAATAGCTTCTTCATCTTTCTTTCGGCTTTCAGCCAAAAGCTTTGCTCCAACTTCACAAGCAGCATCTTTCATTGACTTTTTGGTTTCATCCTTAAGTTTATTCCATGCCTTAGTTGTAACAACAATCCCGCCAACTAAAGGTGCCCAGTTAATTTTTAACATATTTGGTGCAGGACGATAAAATTGACCGGCAAGGGCGAAGGTAGGAGTTGCCGGAACGACATCAATCATTCCGGTTTTTAGACCGGTAAGCATTGCGGTAGTATCTAAGGGGATGGGTCTATATCCGGCTGAACGCCAAATTTGAATAGATTTGGGATCAGAAGACAATGCAAATATTTTCAAAGGAATAAAATCATCAGGAGTAACTGCCGGCTTTGTAGAAAAAAATCTCACCCAACCAGCATCTTCCAAAAACAACAATTCAAAACCCTTTTCACGGAATTTTTTTCAATCATCGGTTTTAATTTATCACGAACATATTTAGCTTCAGCCAAGGAGCGAAACATCAATGGCATATTCTGTAATGCCGCAATCGAAGAGTCAATTGCAATCAACCCTGTTGCTGTCATCATTGCCACTTGAATTTGCCCAACCCTCATCCTCCTAACAACATCTTCCTCGCTACCCATCTGTCCATCTGGATAAATAACTAATTTGGCACCACCCTTGGGTGCTTCCCGCCATTTTTGTTTCATTTCCAACAAATAATTATAGTAAATAGTTCCCTTTGGGGCGAGCGTAGCTAATTTAAACTTCTTTGCTCGTGCTTGCGAATCCGGAGAAAAGAAAATCGCTAATAAAAAAAAACCAAAAATCACCGTTGCTAAATTAAATCTTTCAATTTTATACATCTATACTCTCCTATAAATCAACCCTATTCTACAAAAAGGTCATCCTTCATTCGCAAAAGCCACTTTGCTCGACGCTGCATCACAAGATTGATGGTCAGCGATTTTGGCGATTTCTTTAAATCAACCGCCAATGCTTTGTTTAAAAGCTCTGTAAACTCCTTGCTGTTTTGCGTTTTTATTGATACTGCCTCAGCAAGATTAACATACGGAGCAACCCTCAATCCTTTAGATATTTCAATTGCTCTTTTAAAGTGAGCGCGGGCACGACTTTCAGGATTTCCCTTTCCACCCTGCCTTGCCATTTCATAGCTTATCATTGCTTCATGAATAGCACCATTATCAAAATCTTCATCAAGCACCAAAGCCCGATCAAGCAATGCTTCCACGATTGGTTGATCAGCGATAAGATTAGTATCATCCTTACTCACTGAAATCGCTGCTCCCCAAGACACTCCAAGCCAATACAACAAATCCACATCTCGTTTACCTACCTTGGCAACTGCACTAACAGGGTCAACCCTTAGCTGAGTGCCAATATTTTTATACTTAAGCTCAAGGGCACGTAACCCATAATTTCTAGCACGAAGAAGAAGTTTCTTAACTCTTAATCTTATTTTCCTTGCCTGCCGATAATCATCATCCTCTATCTCATCGGCATCCTCATTGATAAATCCCCAAGCATACTGAGTAAAGCCGGAACAACATTGTAAAAGTAACCCCCGATGATTTGGAGCATCAACAAGAACCCCTTCCATTAATTTTAAACTAAAAGGTAGTGCTTCTCTTATTAATTCCGGATCGTCATCACTATAAAATGTGTCGGTACTAGTCGCCAAAATCCCGGCAACCTGCTTCATTGCAAACCGTTTTACCATCCCGCAACCAGAAAACAAAAATAATGCCCCAAAGGCAAAAACAAGACCGAAATTTTTCTGCTTCAAAAATCTAATAATCAAGGCTTCCTCCTATCTTTAAATTTTAAGATGAAACAAATAATACAAACCTATCGTAATTATGTCAAATACGATTCCATTCTATATTTAAGTTTGATTTACTACCAATATTCACTACCATAACATTAGTCAGAAAATTTGGATATTATTATGAAAAACTATTCTCTAATTATTATCATTTCTACCACTGCAACCTTCGTGGTTTCTGCACTTTGTTTATTCAAACCACTTTGGTATGATGAGGCATTAACTGTCCTTGAATTTTTACTACTCAACTCAACGACAGAAATTTATCACCATTACGCAATCCCAAACAATCATATATTTTATTCAATAATATTAAAATACTGGCTAACAATGATATCTAATATCACCAGCATTTCTCTTATCGTAAAAATGAGAATACTTACCCTTATTTTTTCAAGTGTAGTGGTCTCAATTCTTGCAGTTCTTTCTATCAGAAAATTTGAAAAATTTACCGCAATAGCCATCTCTGCCACTTACCTTTTATCATCGCCATTTACAATTTATTGCTGTAGCATTCGTGGATATATGCTATCAACTGTAGTAGCTATGACCGGACTGCTTGCAATTCTAAACTAGCAAAAACAAGCAAGCATAAGTAGCGGACTCCTGTTTTTTTTAAGCACAGTAATTGGTATCGCAACCATCCCTACCAATATCATTTACTTTATATCTCTTAATATATTTGCCATCATTTCAAACTCAAAACAAAGCAAATACAATTTTATATTAGCACTATCAACACTACTATCTATGTTGTTTTATGCAGGTTTAATTAATGAAGTGTCTGCCTTACTTTCTCAAAAAAGAGGCTGGGATGACGCAACTACCTGCCTATGGCACTGTTTCGGCGGATTTGGATTTTCAGCCCTTCCATTAACAATATTTGCCACCGCCGGCACGATTTTCAATATCATCCGCTCCGTTAAACATAAAAGAGTTAAGCCATCTTATTTTCTCTGGGCAATTTTGACCATAGCCCCAATCACAGCAATTATACTTTTGCCTCAAACGCCATACCCTAGGATATTTATCCCAATCTATCCGGCGTGGATTTTTGCCGCAATCTATTCTTCAAGACCACTATGGATATTATTACAAGTCAAAACACGACAAAAGACAAAACATTCAATAGGTTTATTGTTATTAATAATATTCGTAGCGTGGGGAATGCTGTTAAGCAATAATAGAAAAATCTTATCAAAAACATTTACCCCCACCAATCAACAAGATGATCTAATCTCTCCCTATTATTCAAAAAATAACTTCAATCCCAATCTAATGGTCAGCACAATTAACAAAATACAAAAAAATAATCCATCAATAAGGGTTTACATCAACAGCAATGCAGATCCGTTATCACTACTCTTTGTGTCGAGAATCTTTGCCCTAAATGATGACATTTGGCTATACAAATCCCCCAAAACCACTGCGGATAAAATAAAAAAAATAATATTTCCAAATCTGATAATAATCCGTAGTCCCAAAGATTTAACAGCAATCAAGACTGAATTCAAACTATCCGGTAACTTTACCCTAATCAAAGATTGTGGATTCCAAAAGCTATACCAACACATACAGGAATAAGCAACGGTGCCCTTTATCCCGTTACTCCAATCCAATTACCTGTTATACCAGTTATACTCCCCATTAACAAAGAAATCAACTTAGACCTCATCCTCAGGTGTCTTAGTGTTCATGAAGAGAAAAGTAAAGAAAAATAAGGATACATGACACAAAAAAATTGTGTGTCCCACGGTTATGTTAATTATGGAGGAACACACCGCACAATCCCCAAAAGGGATAAAGCTAAATTACACCCCAGCCCCGAACAACTCAAGACCGAATATTAATGTAGTTATCCCTTTTATTACTAAAGATTAATCAGTACATGTCCCCCACTTTTCCTTTGGGAATCGACCATTTTTAGACCGTTTTTATACGACCGCTAATTTGGGAAAATGTACGATGAGATATTCGACGGTAACAGCTACGATTTCTTAATTCCTTGATCAAAATTTGATAAAAATGAAAACACAAGAGAAAAGCTCTATCCCTTGAAAATATTGGAGTTTGTCAAGGGACTGTCCCTTGTAATTTCCCAGTTAGTAACTTCTTGCCTGTCCCCTATTTTCTCCCAACTTCCGGGTTCAACTTCCGCATGCCACATTTTTCAACTTCCATCCGCACACTTACTCAATTTCCTTTGAGGAATTACTCAATTCATTGATTAATTCTTCTCCATCAAGCTTAAATTGAATCTTTTCAAAAAATAAAAATAAATAATATAAAATGATAATATAAAATGATAATATAAAATGATATAATAGAAATACCCAAAAAAAATACCCCCCTGTTTTTATCAAAACAATGATAAGAAGAAATAACAAGACCCAAGAATGCCAGGGCAAACCCTATATATAGATGCTTAAGCCACTTAACGTATCTAGAACAATAACATTTTCCATCTAATTCACCTGTATTTTCACTATTTTGAGTAAGGGTAATATATATAAAATAATTAACTCGTTTTACAAAAGGTTTATAATTAAATGAATATTGAAAAATTGTTATATTATTATCTATTTTTTTCTTATCTACCTTATCGGACTTTTGATACTCTAACAATGGCACCTTAAAAGAAAACAAACAAAAATCTTTATTAATTTTAATTGATCGCAATTGTAAAATTAACCTAACAACAAATAAACCAATCACATTAATTACCATAATATATATAAATATTTGCTGAAATATTTG
>CAMZKK010000110.1 GCA_947311175.1 uncultured Planctomycetota bacterium
GGTATACAGAATGGGTAGCGGAAACAGAAGATGATTTTGTTAAAGCGGTCAAACTGCTTGGCGAAGATATTAATTGTTTAGCGAAAATTAGAAAAAATCTACGGCAAGAATTAAATAATTCAGTCCTTTGCGATGGAAAAAGATTTGCCGAAGAATTTGAAAATAAAATGCTACTTATATGGAGGGAGAGGTTATAATTAAGAATTAAAAGTTAAAAATGGTTGTGACGCTTTGCGTCGTGATATTAATATTCTTTGATTAAAAATTAAGAAGCACATGCTCCTGAGGGTACAACAATGAAGATGGTTTTGATAATTTACATTGACTATATTTTCATTTTATTAAATATCGCTCGTAGAGTTTCCTTCATTTTTAATTCTCAATTTTTAACTTTTAATTAAATCCCGCGTGGCATGCAAAGTTTCTTGCTTGTTACTCTTTCTTATTCAAGATTGTAAATATTTCACAAAGAGGATTATTATGAATTTAGATTCTACAACAGAAAACATAAAAATTATTGGTGATATTACAGTAACCGTGCCATCGTCTATGGAGTTGATGACACCTTATGTTTTACATGAACAAAATGATTGGTTTGAAGATGAGATTAAATTCCTAAGAACATTCATCAAACCCAAGATGAAAATCATTGATATTGGGGCGAATTATGGGTTATATACGCTTACTCTTGCTAAAGCCATTGGCGAACAAGGAAGAGTTTGGGCATTTGAGCCAACTCAAGCAACTGCCGACTGTTTGCGACAAAGTATCTCAAATAATAAATTTAATAATATTGAATTAATTCAAGCGGGATTGTCTAACAAAATAAAAGAAGCAAACCTTTTTACCAGCCCTAATTCAGAGTTAAACAGTTTGTCTGAAGGGGTTGTAGCAGGGAATAACTATGAAAAAATTTCAGTATTAACCCTTGAACATTGTGCAAAAGAACAACAATGGGAAGCTATTGATTTTATTAAGCTTGATGCGGAAGGTGAAGAAATCAATATCTTGAAAAAGGGCAAAAAACTACTTTCCGCAATTTCGCCATTGATTATGTTTGAACTTAAACATGGTGAAAAAGTTAATCTCCCTCTAATTAGTCGTTTTAGACAACTTGGATATAAAAGCTATCGACTCATTCCAAAACTTAATATTCTTATCCCGTTTAGTTCTTCTAAACCGTTTGATGGTTATCTTTTAAATCTTTTTTGTTGCAAGGAAGATAGGGCAGCAACTCTTGAGAATGAAGGCGTTATTGTTAAACATTGTGACTCATTAGCCTGTGAGCCTGATGTCGAAATTATTAAAGACGTTTTTGGTAGTCTAACATTTGGAAAGTTGCCCGGTGATTTATCGTTTGACAACACAACTCCAAATGAATATTTAAGTATTCTTACCGCGTATGCCTTGTCATGCTCAGATTCAAGCACCCCGATAGAAAAGGTTAGATATTTATTGACAGCGGTCGAACAACTTAAAGAAATGCTTAACTGTGGAGAACAAAAGATAGAAAGATTATCCATCTTTGCGAGGATTTCTTTTGATGCAGGCGAAAGGACTTTAGGCATTCACATCTTAGGAAATCTTGTTAATAAATATATAAACAATTTAAATTTTGAAATAACCGAGCCAACCTTACCAGCCTTGTCGAAATATGACAAGCTCTATCCTGACGATAAAATTGAGGAATGGTTGTTTTCTTCAATTCTTGAAGAGTGTATTTTAAAACACGCATTTTCAACATATTTTACCAAACAAAAAACTTTACCGCTATTTCAAAAACTTAGAGAGTTTGGGTATATGGATAATAATATAGAAAAAATAGAAACTTTGATTAAAAACAATTAAAGTCAGCTTCCTCCCATCCGTTAATAATTATGAATAGTAAGTTGCGTTCTTTTCGTAACTCATTTGTTACAAATATGTTAAGTAGGTTGAAACTTATTAAAGAATAATGCAAAACAACCGTTAATATTATTATAGTTTTATTGTATGCGTATTAAATAATTGCGTTTGTTAGAAAAAACGAAACAAATATTTGCAAAAGGAGTATGCCAATGAATCGACAAAAGAGGTCTTGCTGGAACATCATTTGACACCTCTTTAAATAAAGTCGCAGTTCTGGGGTAATAAAGAATTCACACCCCGCACGGATGCAAAGATGGATTCGAAGTGGCACGGAAGTCACTTTATTTTAAAACACGTTTTCACGGAGGAAAACACTATGGGTATGGTAATTAATCATAATATTGCGTCTATTAACGCACGTAGAACACTCAATTCATCAAATGGTGCTATGAGCAAAAGTTTGCAAAAGCTTTCTTCAGGCTATCGTATTAATGTTGGTGCAGATGGACCTGCAGACCTCGTTATTAGTGAACAATTGCGCGCACAAACTGTTGGCTTAGAAAGAGCTGTCCGTAATACAATGGAAGCCTCTAATGTTATCGGTATCGCAGAAGGTGCTCTTAACGAAATGAATAGCATTTTGAAGACAATGCGTTCACTCGCTCTTCACGCAGCTAATAGTGGTATCACATCACC
>CAMZKK010000111.1 GCA_947311175.1 uncultured Planctomycetota bacterium
GCTATATTGTAAATGCTAAGAATAAAGATACTGATAGCAAAAAGATTGTGGTTAAGACAACCCATGAAGGTCGTGGTAAATTTTCATTTATTCCAAAGGATGGAGAAAAGTACAGTTTAGTTCTTGAAAAACCAACCGGAATAACTCGTAAATTTCCATTGCCAATGGTTCGTAGTGTTGGTGCAGTTATAAAAAGTTTACAGACAGTTTATCCGTATGATGGAGAAATCTCTGCACTAATAAATTCAACCAAAAACAGTGCCGCGACTAAGGTTACACTGTGCAAACGAGAAATCGAGCTTGATTCAAAAGAAGTTAAGGCTGGAAAAGAATGTTCTATTAATTTGAACCCCAAAGACAGCGAAGGGGTATTAATCCTCACTCTTTGGGACAAAGATGGTAATCCTTTGGCTGAAAGATTGGTTTATAGAAAACCAAAATATTCAATAAAGGTAAAACTTAGCACCGAAGACAAAGTTTTCGTTCCTGGGAAAAAGGTTAAACTCAATATTTTAACTGTTGACGAAAATGATAAACCGGTTGAAGCGGTTGTGGGCTTAACCGTAACCGATGATTCCGTTCTTGAAATGATTGAAAAACGAGAGCAAGCACCAAGATTACCGGCAATGGTTTATCTCGAATCAGAGGTAAGAGAGCTTGCCGATTCACATATATATTTGGACTCAACAAATTCATCATCAGCCAATGACCTTGATCTTTTACTTGGCACTCAAGGATGGCGTAGATTTATCTTGGTTCGTTATGAAGAAATCAAAAAAGAATTTAAGAATGAAGCGAAGCGTGCCTTGGCAGAAAAGGTTATGCCTAAGTACCCTCGCCCAGTGCTTTTTAAGGCGAGAAATGGAAGGATGATGAAGGGATTGCGCATGAACGCAATGAATATGAAAGAAGATGTAGTTGCTGATGCAATAATAGTTGAGGCAGTTGCACCAATGGCAATGGTTGAAAAGGAAGGTGTTAAAGATGCTGGTAAAGTGGTTAAAGAAGAAAACAAAATTTATGAAATAGAGAAAAAGAAGGTATTTTTCATTAAAGAAATGGCTGATGAGGAAATTGGAGACAAAAGAATTGCTCCTGCTAGAAGAAAAAGAGTTGTTTGGTCTTTAGTGAGAGAATATGCTCATCAAGTAAGAGCAAATCGCAAGGCAAATGACAGAGCTGATTTTACCGAAACTCTCTATTGGAACGCAGGTATTCGCACATCGGCAAGAGATGGCAAGGCTAGTGTTGAGTTTGCATTATCTGATAACATTACAACCTTCAAGGTAATGGCTGATGCATTTGGTAGAAATGGTGCATTAGGCAGCGGAACTCTTAATATTAAATCTGTTGAACCATTTTATATCGAACCAAAGATGCCTCTGACCACAACGGTTGGAGATAAAATTTTGTTGCCGGTAGCAATGGTTAACTCAACTAAAGAAAAAATTAAAAACGTTAATCTTGTTGTCAAAAGCGATGGACTTGAAATAAAACAAGTTAAACCGACATCGCTATCGGCAGAAGAACGGGGAAGATGGTTGGTTGAAATTAAAGCAAGCAAACCAGGAGATTATAAAATTACATTTTCTGCTGCTGCCGACAACTATACCGATACCGTTACTCGTGTCCTAAAAGTTAAAGCAAATGGATTTCCTATTGCAAAAGATTATAGTGGATTGATTAGTGCAGAAAATAGTTTTAATGTTCAAATAACTATTCCAAAAGAAATGGAAGCAGGAAGTTTAACCGCAATGGCTAAGGTTTATCCAACTCCACTGGCAAATATGGAAGAGGCATTAAATGCTCTTTTACGCCGACCAAATGGATGTTTTGAACAAACCAGCTCAACAAACTATCCATTAGTTATGGCAAGCACTTATTTTACCACCCATCAAGGAGTTAAGGCTGAAAAAATTGCCAAGGCTAAAAAATTATTAGAACAAGGGCTTAAAAAACTCAAAAGTTTTGAGTGCAAAGATAAAGGTTATGAATGGTTTGGTAGTAGTCCTGGACATGAAGCACTTACCGCTTACGGATTGATGCAATTTAATGATATGGCAAAGATTATGAATGTGGATAGTCAAATGATTGCCCGCACGAGAAACTGGTTATTAGCAAGGCGTGATGGCAGGGGTGGATTTAAGCAAAACAAAAAGGCTTTGGATAGCTTTGGTAGAGCTCCAGCACCAACCACCAATGCATATATCCTTTGGTCACTATTAGAAAGTGGTGAAGATTCTGCAAAATTATCTAAAGAGATTGAGGCTGTGAAAAAAGAAGCAAAGAAGAGTAAGGATAATTATATAATCGCACTTGCAGCAAATATTATGTATCTTGCCGGCGATAAGCCAACCGGTAATTTGTTTGCAAACAAGCTCTCAGATGCAACTGAAAAAGACGGTTCAATCGGAGGAGCAGTAACCTCTATCACTCGCTCAGGTGGCGATTCACTAAAGATTGAGACCACAAGTTTAACAATTTTAGCTTGGCTCAAGGATGATGCACATTGGGCAGCAAAGGTTGAAAGCTCTATGAGGTGGTTGTTTGAACAATGCAAGGCAGGTCGATTCGGCTCAACTCAATCAACCATCCTTGCCTTAAAGGCAATCAATGCCTATGACGCAGCAAGGGCAAAACCAAAGAATCCGGGAAGTGTTCAGTTGTTTATTAATAACAAACCATTTGGTAGTGCGATAAAATTTGACAAAGAATCAAAGGGAGCAATTGAATTACCTGATTTTTCTGCAGCCTTAACTCCGGGAAAATATAGAATTGGGTTAAAGATGACAGACGGTAGTAAAATGCCATTTGCAGTTGAAGTTAAATATAACACAACCTTACCTGCCACTAGTGAAGAATGTAAATTAATTCTAAAAAGTAAACTTTCAGCCAACAAAATCACTGAAGGAGAATTATTGGAATTAAATGTTGTTATCGAAGCAGGGGACAAGGTTGCACCAACCCCAATTGCAATAATTGGCATTCCGGGTGGCTGTGAAGTTCGTCACGATCAACTAAAAGAATTGGTAGGAGCTGGCAGAATATCTGCGTATGAAGTAATTGGAAATTCAGTAGTTTTGTATTGGCGTGCCTTCAAAGCAAATGAGAAAAAAACAATCCCTCTCAGCCTAACCGCAGCAATTCCGGGAACCTACAAAGGACAAGCGAGTTGTGCCTACCTTTATTACACCGATGAATACAAACAATGGCAAGCTGGCAATTCAGTCACGATTACACCAAGGAAAAAGAAATAAAGAAAGCCGCGAATAAAAATAAAAAATAGCCGCGAATGCGCGAATAAAAGAAAAAAAAACATTAGCGCATTAGCGGCAAAAAAAGAAAAGTGAAATATTCTAATATTTAAGATGATTGACTTTAGAGAACTAAAAATAAACGATGACAAATAATTTTAGAAATAGCCGCGAATACGCGAATAAAAGAAAAAACCATTAGCGCATTAGCGGCAAAAGAAAAGGAATAAAATGAGTGATTTAATTTACAAAGAAGAGGCATACAAAATTATTGGTAAGTGCATGGATGTACATAATAATCTTGGTGCTGGGTTCCTTGAGATTGTTTATAAGGATGCAATAGAATTAGAATTCAAAAAATCAGGAATATTTTATGAAAGAGAAAAAGAATATAAGGTAAATTATAAAGGCATTATCTTGCCTCATAAATTTTATGCTGATTTTGTTGTTTTTGATAAAATAATCTTAGAGGTTAAAGCGGTTTCAGGTATTGCTGATGAATTTATGGCGCAAGCAATAAATTATTTAAAAGTATCAGATAACAAGTTAGCTCTAATTGTGAATTTTGGGCAATCAAGCCTTAACTATAAAAGAATTGTGCTAGAGTTAGCCACGAATAAAAGAAAAAACCATTAGCGCATTAGCGGCAAAAAAAGAAAAGTAAAATATTCTAATATTTGAGATGATTGACTTTAGAGAACTAAAAATAAACGATGACAAATAATTTTAGAAATAGCCGCGAATACGCGAATAAAAGAAAAAAACATTAGCGCATTAGCGGCAAAAAAAGGAGATATGATTATGGAAAAAAGATTTATGCTTGCATTAGTAATAGGACTTTTATGCACAGTCCAAACCAAGGCAGATAATATGAAGGCATTTCCACCTGCAGAAAAAGGAATGGTTAGGTATGTCTTGCAACTTCCAAAGCAAGAAGATGAAAAGGCATTTAAGGTAGAATTAATTATTGGCAAAACAGTCAAGGTTGACAGAAATAGATATTTCTTTGGCGGTTCAATCAAGAGGGTTGTAATTAAAGGCTGGGGATTTCCAAAATATGTTGTCAGTAAATTAGGACCAATGGCAGGGACTCTTATGGCAACAAATCCAAATGAACCCAAAAAGGAAAGATTTATAACAATTGGCGGAAAACAATTTCTCGTTCGCTAC
>CAMZKK010000112.1 GCA_947311175.1 uncultured Planctomycetota bacterium
ATTACCCATGACCACCTGCACTCCCCAATCACGGATAAAGGAGATGGTTTCATTTGGTTCTGCACAGTAACCAACAATATCCCCCGTGCAAATAATTCGTTCAGGAGTAATATTTTTATCTTCCGCATAACTCCGCAACGCAATCATCGCTGGTAGATTACCATAAGGTCCGCCAAAAAACAATAATGGCTGATTCGACATATCTTTATTCAGCTTAAAGGCATTCATTATTCTGATAAATTTCTTTTATTTATTATTCCGCCAATGAAAAACGACATACAGCCAAGCCCTAAAATAGTGATACAAATAAATAATAATTTTGTATATTTATGAAATTCACCAAGCAAGGCAGAATAGCCACTCGATTCAGTAAAATAAAGAACCGCACCAGTTATTGCGAGAACTAAACTAAACAGATAACTCCAAACAGGAATATTCTTTTGCCTACCCCATAGAGAGAAAAATATAACCGGTGCCAAGTACATTGATGCCGTACCACTAACCGCAACTGCACTAAAAAGATCTTTGTTGCCAAGAAATACGAGGAGTATCCCAAGAACCATGAAGACAACCATAACAACCCGACCATTACGAATATTCTCCTTTAAAATTCCGATATCTGACGCAATCAATTTTGCAGAGCTCGACAATGTGCTGTCTAAGGTGGACATTGCCGAAATAACCAGACAGGCACTAAATACAACCATTGGCGTTTTCCCCAACAATCGCAACAGAACATCTTTCATCGCTTCGCCAGTTGTAGCGTTTGCTCCGGCAATAATACCTAAACACCCGAAAACAAGGATACAGATAAAACTTATCCAACAGGCATGGAAAAAACTACGCTTAGTCGTCTCGCGGTCGGCGAGAAAACCTCTATCCATCATTACGGGGTCGTGCATTGGATAGCTCCAGATTTGCAACAATGCAACCACCATCAAAACCGGTCCGGGTTGAGAATAGTCAAATGATTTAAACCATAAAGAGCCAAGAGAGATATTTTCATTAACCAAAACCAACACAACCAACATCAAAAGCGTCCCTAAAAAGAGAATCATTTGAAACACGTCGGTACGCAGAGATGCCCTTAAGCCACCTAACATTGAATAAAAAAGAGTAACGATGGCAAAGGCAATAATCGCAAGGGTATAAGACTGAGAGCCACTAACTCCAAACAAGATACCGATTACCAGCAAGTTTGCAAATACTTCGCTAATTAACCTAACGCCAATAACAAAATTATAACAAGTAGTTCCCCACTTGCCAAAGCGTGCTTTCAAAAAATCTTGAACACTTTTAAAACCATGTTCAAAGCGAAGGCTGTCGATTATTCTACCACCTGTTAAAAAAGAAAAATAATAAAAGGAATATGCCAATGCACCCCAAATACCATAATAAAAACCAAGAATGGCAGCATTAAGTAATGATCGGGCAAAAATCCAGGTAGTAACTTGAGAAAATACTAAGGTCAACAGATTAGGCTGTTTTCCAGTAGCGCTATGACCTTTGAAAAAAGACTCTGATGTTTTTGCTACTGGCGAAATGACCACTGAAAACACCGCAATAAATCCAGCAAAAACCGGAAGCACATAATCCATTATTATTCCTTTCTTTGTTTTGATTATAAATTTTATTTACTAAATTTAATTAAGAGCCAGACGGAATTGAACCAGCCTTTAATGACGAAAACAATTGCTGTTTTAATGAAGTAATGCCAAAAGTCAATAACCCCACGGCATAGGCTGCAATGAAGAAACCAAAGATATGCTTTCCGGCTTGCAAATATATTATAAATGTACCTGCACAATAAATCCCAAGGACAACCTCAACGATTGCTAGTAACAAGCTTGAATCTAAGGAATATCTTCCTTTTTTTGAGACATCAATTTCACTGCCACTTTTTGGCGTTCTAACAAATGGGCTTTTTATCCCTATTATCGCTTCAAACACCGCAAGGGCATTATTTAGACATAACCCTGTGCCAACAGACAACATTGCGGGAAAATGTGATAGTGCAAAAAATCCTCGCTTAAGCACTATCCCACTACCGGTATACATCACACAGGGAGCAATGGCACTAATTACAATAATGCTCCAAATTACGGCGAGAATCCAGGTAGTATTTATCATTGGTATCCATAGCAAAACAGGCAAGGTGCAAAGACAAAGAATTGCCATCAACATTGCAACGGTGTAATGAGTGAGGTGCAAAAATGCTTCTACTTTATGCAAAAAAGGAACCTGCTTAGAACGAATAATTCTTGGCATTAACTTTTTAGCAGTTTCTATTGAGCCCTTTGCCCATCGTTTTTGTTGGCTTTTAAGCGAGGTAATATTGTTTGGAATCTCTGCGGGGCATTTGAGATCAAAATCATATTCAATCTTAAAACCTTCAAGCTGTACTCGATAAGATAAATCCAAATCTTCAGTCAAGGTATCACCCTGCCAACCACCGCCCGCAAGGATTGCACTCTTACGCCAAAGTCCGGCGGTGCCGTTGAAATTCATAAATATATTATTGTAACTTCTTGCTCCTTGCTCAGCAGTAAAGTGACCGTCAATCCCAACACTTTGTGCCCGCGTCAACCAATTTTCATTTTTATTGATATGCTCCCATCGACCTTGAATACAGGCAGTTTTGGGATAGTCGTCAATTAGGGCAATTGTTCGGTATAGGAAGTTTTCAGGAATAATAAAGTCGGCATCAAAAATTGCTATATATTCTCCCTTTGCTACCTTCATTGCATTTGCTAATGCTCCAGCCTTAAAATCATGGCGAGAGTCTCTGCGGATTACACAAATATCACAACCTTTGTTTTTAAGTTCACGAACAACCCCATCAACAATCTTACAAGTGTCGTCATTGCTGTCATCAATCACTTGAATCTCTAATTTATCAGATGGATAATCAAGAGCCACCGCACTTCTAATCAATCTTTCAGCAACCTCTGCTTCATTAAAAATTGGCAATTGCACCGTTACCGTAGGCAGGGTAGAAATATCCTTTCCCTGCCAAAAGCAATCAACCCTATCATTTATTTCCTTTCGATTACCTTTTTGTTTACTCAAAAACAAGATAAGCATCAAGTAGCAATGACTCCCGTAAACCATTAAACAAATGCTTGCCACAAGATAAATCAACAAACAGAATAATTTTAATATTTCCATTTAATTTCTTTCATAAATATTTTTTTGGTGTTTGTGAAAAAGATAAAATTATCCCCCACACGATACTCCACTTGCAAAACAAGAAAAACACCTTTGGTGTTTTAAAATAATTTTTTTCTTCATCGCCTCATCAATGCTTGTACCCAAGTCATAGTCCTTATCATCATCAACCAAAGTGCAAGCATAAATTCCTATTCCCAATTCAGTCTTCACCACCATTTTTGAATAATTACACATAAACGATAAACGCTCTTCCTCAGTTTTGTAGGTGGTCATACAGTTGGTGGTTATCTCTGGAGTACCACCCACCTCATCTAGTTCAGGGAAAAACACCAATGGTATGTTTTTTGATATTCCAATGCTCTGAAATAACTGCTGATAAGAATCACGCAGAGAATCGTCTCTTCCGGCAACAGACACCTCAAACCCAGCATCTAATAATTTCTTCAACATCTTCATTGCTATCTTAAAATTTCCAACACCTCGCTCTTTGTCATGCACTTCTTCAATTGGTGAATCAATGCTTATCCGCAAAGACAAAGCATAAGGTTTTTGTTTAAGCTTCAAAACCTCAGTGAAGGAATTTTCTAATGGCTTTGTTCCGTTGCTTAATACCAGGCAAGGACATCTATCAAGGGCATAGTTTAAAATCTCTAAAAAGTTTTGATTAACAAATGGCTCTCCGCCAGTAAAGCCAAATCGTTTCCCCCCACCATCAACAAACTCATCTATGATTGGTTTTACATCTTGCAGATTTATAGATAAAAGCCGATTAGCGATGGGTGACGATTTTTCAAAACAAAATGAACATTGTAGATTACATTTTGTTCCGGTATTAAACCACAACTCACTTATTTCTTTTGGCTCAATATATCCACGAGGCTCACCTTTTGCAGTGTACAATATATTTCTATCTTTAGATTTATCCATTAGCAACAACCCTTCGTTTCTGCCTTAATCTTTTGCTCACAGTCAGGAAACAAACCAAAATGTTCAGCCTCCTCACTTATTTCAAAATATTTACCAAATCTACTTTCGGTCAATATTTTTGCAGTATTACGACACACCGACGTTGGTTTATTTTTAGTAAAAGCATGTCCTGAATCTAGTTTAAAACAATTCTCACTATGAGGAATTCCACCTTTGTAAATTGCAATTTGCCCATAGTCTTCACAACGATCCTCTAGCCCTTTAATTTTAAAAACTCGAATAGTTATTGATGTAAACTTAATGTTTCCAGCTTTTTTTTCAATCTCCTCATTTTGAATAGTAATCGGCTTAACGGAAACAATTGAGTACGCCGGAAAACCTAAATCACAAAGCAATCTCCTAAAATCTTCAAAGTACAGAGTGCCACCCAAACACTCACCATACATGATTGGGTCAGTGCTGATTAAAGACGGAACACGTTTGTCACTAAAAACGTCTGAAAAATATAGCTCTCCTCCAGGCTTTAGAACTCTGAAAATCTCAGAAAATACATTCCTCTTGTCGGTGGCAAGATTTATAACACAATTTGAAGTAACGATATCAATAGAATTGTCTGCAATATTAACAGCTTTTAAATCTTCAATTTCACCTTTCAAAAACTCTACATTGGTTTTTTCAAAGCCAAATCTTTTAGCCTGAGAATCAATATATTTATTTGCGACTGCAAGCTGCTCATCTGTCATGTCAATTCCAATTGCCTTACCACGTTCACCAATAAGTTTTGAAAAAGTATAGACATCTCTACCGGTGCCACAACCTAAATCAAGAGTGGTGCAACCCTCAACCGCTTCGGGAATTGGCGAACCACAGCCGTAATATTTAGTCAAAACCTCATCTTCAATATTTTTCAGAATTTCTCTAACATGAAGAGGCACTGACAATGCATCACAACAACACGCATTTGTTTTTAAGTCGTCACTGCCCTGTAGAGTTTTACCATAGTATTCTTTTACTTCTTCTTTTTGACTATTCATTTAAAAAATCCTTTTTAACCTTTACTATTAATTAATTTAACCTTAATAAGTTCTATCATTTCACTTGTTGTTTTGACATCATTAATCTCAGTATCTTTTAATATTAAATTCATAGCATCGTCAAGGATTGCGGGATATGTTATTTTCAATGAAAATTCTTTTTCAAACTCATCTTTATGCATAACCCTCCAATCTTGATGATGAGCCTTGATAAATTCATTCCATTCAGTCTTAATATTTAAAACCCCATGGGTTAGCTTACATAACTGACAGGCATAAGTATTTGGACTTATTGATTTATGAGCAATATTCAGTAAGGTATTAGCAACCCCCGATTCTGCATTATAAACAATAATCATTTTTTCTTCCTTTTTATGTCATTGATATTCCAATCATAATCGAGATAGCCTAGGGAGTATTCATCAAGAATAGATTTGGTGATTATCTTTCTTTGATACAACCATAAGAGCGGTTTATTATCAAAATCACCACTGAACCATTTAAAAATCTTTGACAGGTGAACCGTTTTATTTGCAATATCAATCTTCACACCCTTACTACGATTGCCAATAAATTGCCTTAATTGTTCCGAAAGTTGGTTTTCTAATTTATCTCCGGTATATACCTCAGAACGAATATTTGGACAACTAATAGCAGCACAAACCAAGGCAAAATGAACCATCGGTTCCTTAAACTTTTTTCTAATTATCTTATGCTCAATCGTATCAAGCGAATATTCTTTACCGGCAACTATCCCAGCCGGTTGTTTCCAAACAGAGGTAAAAAGTGAATTAAGCTCAGACAGTTTTTTAATATTTGGATTATCAACCACCTTTTTGATTGTTAAAAAATTATACGCATTAAGCCAAAAAGCAAGCTGGTTAGATTTCGACAATTTAGTTGGTGTAGGAGCAGCAGCCAACTCATCAGCTATTTTTTTAATAATTGCAGAATTTCTAAGCTTAGCATAATCAACTGAAGATTCAACCGTTTGCTCATAGTCATTAACCACAACATATTTCCCTAAAAGTGTCTCATAAGAAGATGTCCAAGTGTCCGAAGCAAGCAAGTGAGAACCAAGCAAAACAAACAAAACTGCCAAAAACTTAAGCATTTTCTTCTCCTTTATGGGTAAAACAGTTAACCTTAGGTGAAACCCAAAACACGTTCAAAAAAAAACTCACGAAAGTCTACAATATTTATAGAGTAAGCAACTGCCATACCATGTCAACAACGACCAATCATAATCACCGATTATTTATTCATCAAAAATTGCACAAAAAATAATGAAAGAAATAATCGGTAGCATCACAATATCTGATAACAAGATAGGAATTGGAGAAAGATACACAATGGTCAACGACAATACAATCGGAACAGACTTTAGCAATCAGGAGCAAATTTGTCACCCATCTGCACCTCCAATCAATATACCGGAGAAAGTAAGACTCAAAACATAGAATGAATTTACGAATAAACCCAAGATGTTCAAAACTGTTTTGCACCATGCAACCTACAATAAAAAAACGCCTTTAGATGTAATCTAAAGGCGTTTAATAATGGTGGCGAAATCTGGATTCGAACCAGAGAAGGCTGAGCCAACGGATTTACAGTCCGTCCC
>CAMZKK010000113.1 GCA_947311175.1 uncultured Planctomycetota bacterium
AATTTCGTGAAACAGATATTTTGGCTCGTTATGGTGGCGAAGAATTTGTTGTGGTTTTACCTGAATCTAATAGGGAAACCGCAATGGCGATTAGTGAGCGTTTACGAGAAAGAGTGGAAAAAGAAGAGTTTAAAGTTGATAATACTATCTTAAAGATTACGGTATCTATTGGCGTATCAACGTGTACTAAGGGTAAAATGGTTGCAAAAAAATTGTTGACAATTTCCGATAACGCACTTTATAAAGCCAAAGAGTTGGGTAGAAATAAGGTTGTTGACGGTGGTTAACACCTTTATCTTTACAAGTAATAATACCCCAGCATCTAAGGCTCAGGTCGAGTTATTTTCAAAAACATATTCAATTACAACTTCTTCAATATCTAAAATATCCGAAATTGAAGTTGATGGCTTTTATCTTGAGGTCGCAGATAAGGCAAGACTTCATTATTTGAATTTGGGTGATAGAATTTCGGTAGAAGTTGATTTTCTTAAGGGTGAGGTCTTTCACAGAATAAAAACATTTTCTAAAAAACAATCGTTAGCGAAGGCATTGTATTATCAAATAGGAGATAATGAAAAGTTGAGAGTGATAGATGCTACCGGAGGTTTTGGGGGTGATGCTGCATGTATGGCGTCATTAGGTTTAGATGTTAGTATTTTTGAGCGAAATCCGCTTGTTTACTGTGTTCTCAAGGCAGGGATTGAACAAGCGAAAAATGACGATAGATTTAATACTGTGTTTGAGGGAAAGATTGATTGTTATTATAAGGACTCGATGTTGGCATTGAAAAATCTTACCCATATTCCAGATGCAATATATCTTGATCCGATGTATCCCGAGAGAAAGAAAAATGCTTTATCAAAAAAGAAAATGCAAATTCTACAGAAGCTCATAGGGATGGATACCGACCGTGAAGAACTGTTAAGGGTTGCAGTAAGAAGTGGTGTTAAAAAAGTTGTAGTAAAACGCCCACCGGATATTAAGCCCATTGATGCCGAAAATTTGACAATCTCTTTTCAAGATAAGATGACATGTTTTGATGTTTACCTGCGAAAAAACTAAATGTTACATCAACTGCGGAATTTAGGTTTAGCCTATTTTTGTTGTTGGTCATCTTTAAATTTTTCCTTTAGTCTTTTAATAGTCTCTTTGCTTAGCTTACTTGATTTGTCAATGTTTTCTATAATTACCTTTTCGGCAAGGCTTAATTTTTTATAGGTTTTTTCTTTTAAGGTGTCTTTTTTTAAAAATTTATCTTTAAATATTACTATTATTACTGATAAGAGAATTCCCACAATAATTGCAATTGTGATGAGCAATAGCTTGTTTCTTCTCTCTTTTATAGTTGTTTTTTTAAGCCTTTGACTTTCTTTTTTGTTTATTTCAAGGACATCTTCCATTGTTCCTGAAAAGAAATGGTCAATATATTTGTGATTCTCTTTTGATACATCAAAATATTCTACTCCAACAATAAAATCGCCATCATCTTGAATCTTCATCCAGCGAATCGTTGCGTTGATGACGGTCTCACCAGCAGATTTCACAAAACAAATATAAAGTTTTATCTTGCCCCCAATCTCAACATAGGCAGATAATTCAGAGTCTAAAAACAGTTTTGCTCCTCGAGAACTCAAATCTTTTATTGTAATGTCTTTGGGTTCATTGCTTTTATTTATATCGTCAGCTATGGCAATTCGTGCCGGTATCCCTACATGAATTCTTTTGTGCTTTCTTTTTTCTGAATTGCATTCATTATTGTTTTGCATTTATTGTCTTATCCTATAATGTTTTTTACTAAAATCTTCATTGTTATTAAACCAATAGATTTTCCGTCTAATGCCACTACGCCAATCTTTGTTTTGGCTTGTTGAAGCCGAACTAATGCATTACCCAGCGATGTGCCACTGTTTATAAGCTCAACTTTTTGCATAAGATTTTCTGCAAAAGAGTTTTTTTCTATATTGTTTTTCCATATATTACTTAGCGAAATTATTCCGCAAATCATATTTTTGTCTACAACCGGAATATATCTAAATTTATTAGCTGTCATGGTGTCTAAGATTTCAGTATATGTTGATTTCTTATGCACACAAATAATTTTTTTAAATGGTATCATGAATTCGTCAACCTGTCTACTTTCAATAGTCATTATATGAGATACCAGTCGATGTTGTGCTTTATCAATCACCCCAATATTTCTTCCAAAAGCAAAGTGGGCAGCTACATTTTGCCTCATTGTTTCCTTTTCAGGGAGAAGATTTAGTTGATTTAGAATATGATAGATTGCTTTTGTAATAATTGCGATTAGTGAGGTAATAGGTAATAGCATATAGCTTGAAATACTAAAAATACGGGCTCCACTTACACAAAACGACTCGGAAGAGATTGTCCCTAACTGCTTGGGAAAAACTTCGGCAAGAATAAAGAAGATTGGGGTTAATGTTATGGTTGCCCAAAACTCAACTAATTCGATTTGCAAAAATGAATAATATTCTTCCAAAATTGATGTGCCAAGATAGATGGCAATATTTTGCCCAACTAATGCGGTAATCAACATTGTTGATTTATTTTTCATTAATTGTAAAATCAGCGTTGCGCCTTTTGAACCTTGGTTTTGCAAGATGTTTAATTTTATTTTGCTGGCGTCATAACCGGCAGTTTCTATTCCTGCATAAAAACCAGCCAAAATCGTTGCTCCGATAATACCAAAAAAAACTATAATTGGTGTCATTGTTTAGATTCTCCGGATGTAGTTATTTCTACATTTTGTATTTCTAGTTTTAATGAAATAATTTGTCGGCGATTAACATTCATAACACTCATCTTAACCCAGCCAAGAATAACCGTATCGCCAATTTTGGGAATATCACCCAATAAACTTGTCATTAAGCCACCAACTGTATTAACTGTCGGAAGCTCTCCTTTGAACCCGAATAAATTTTTCCATTCCCGAATACCTAATCTTCCACTAATTATAAACTCATTATTCGAAATGTTTTTTATCGGAGGTTCCGCGAGTTTATCGTCGAATGTCCCTTCGCCAAAAATTTCTTCAACCAAATCAGTATAGGTAATTGTTCCTGCAGTGCCTCCATATTCATCAACAACAATTGCAATGTTTATCTTTCTTTCTAAAAATAGTTTTAATACATTGTCTGCATGTTGATATTCTGAAATAAATACGATTGGTTTAAGGTATTTTTCAATATATCCACAGGCATTATTAAAAAATAACTCATAAGCATTCACATATCCGATAATATTATCTCTGGTCTCACGATATATCGGAATCTTGCTCTTGTCGTATTTTTTTGCAATTTTCAGAATTTCCTCTGCAGAGGTGCAACTCTCTGCCATTGTTAAGTCAACCCTGGGTGTCATAAATTCTCTAACCTTTGTATCTGAAAAATCAATCAGTTCACCGATAAGAGATGCTTCGATTTCTGACAACGCACCATCTTCAGATGATGCTTGTAAAATCATTCGCAACTCGTCAACTTGGGCTTTAGTAATAGATTTTTTTTTATTTAATATCAATTCAATCAATATTGTTATTTTCCGTAAACCATACCTGATAGGAAAAACTAATTTATGGATGACAAATAGCGGAATGGCTGTCAGTTTTAAGAATTTTTTAGGAGAGATGATGGCTATCGACTTGGGTGCCACCTCTCCAAAAATAATTACTAAAAATAATGCAATTAAAGAGAATGACAACATTACAAAATGTCCGTAAAATTCTCCTACTGCAGAGATAAAGGATGCCGAGACGCTGAAAAACATAATGTTTACCAACATATTGCAGAGTAGAACTGAGTTTAAAAATTCCGAGCGATTGTCATTGAATGATTTAATGACTCGACAATGGAGGGCATTGCTGTCATATATGCGTTGAAGCATTGTTTTTGATAGGGAAAATACTGCGGTCTCTGAGCCAGACAATAGAGCGGAGCAACAAAGCAGAAATAACATCAAAATAAAATTATTTGAATTAGATACTATTAATTTTTCTAAAATATTTTAATTATCCTTTATTCACCATAAATTAGACGATCCGCAAGAAACTCTGGCAAGCCAACCTCTCTTATCATTGATGCCGTTTTATCTGCATCATATTTTACACGGTGATATTCAACCGAATTGCCGTCATAGAGAATATAGCTACTTCTTGAATCTCCATCTCTCGGTTGACCGACCGAACCAACACTAACATAAGCCTTTTGCCCTTCAACCCTAAATTTGGTTTGAGGGTTGTCCCCATCATCGTGTGGAAAAATATATCCAACTCCGGTTCCAAGAAACGCACGATGATTATGCCCGACAAAACAAAGATTAATTCCTTCGAATTCATCTTGTAATGTTTGTAATAATCGATGAAACATCCAAGGACTGTCTGCCTCTCGAACATAGTCGATAATTGGATCTCGCAATGAGCCATGGACATACATATTGTCGCCAATCTTTTCTGATGGCTTGAGACTTGACAAAAAACTCAATATTTCCGGATCACGCAATTGTCCGGCTGTCCACTCAATAGCCATCTGAGCTAAAGGAGTAAAATTTTCGGCACCGTTCAATACCGCATGTTCATGATTTCCCATCAAGATAACCTTGCAATTTTGTCTAACCATTTGCAATGCCTCTTTTGGTTGAGGTCCATATCCCACCGTATCGCCAAGACAAACAATATAGTCTGGCTTGTGCTGTTCAATGTCCTTTAATACCGCAGTCAATGCAGGGACATTTGAGTGGATGTCGGAAATAATTGCTTGCAACATATAAACCTCTGATTCCTAAAATAAATTTTATTCAAAAAACTCTTGATGTAAAACCTTAGTCGCGGTTTCAATATCGTCATTCTTCACCAAAGCTGCGATGTTTATTTCTCCAGCCCCTTGACTAATCATCTCGATATTAACCCCTGATGAAGACAGGGCATTAAACATTTTTGCCGCAGTTCCTTTGACTCCAGACATTCCTTGACCTACGAGGCAAATAATAGCATGTCTATCTCTAACCTCAACAGTGCTAAATTCATTTAGTTCATCAATCGCAGGTTTTAAATCTTCTATAGACATAGCGGTTGTTAGTGAAATAGTTACTTCCGAGGTGGCAATCATATTGATTACGATGTTATAATTTTCAAAAATAGAAAATACCTTTGCCATAAATCCATGGCTAAGCAACATTCGACTGGAATTGATATTTACTAAAAGTAGGTCTTCTTTATAAACCACACTCTTGGCTATGTCTGTTTGCTCTGGTGATGCGACAATTACTGTTCCTGGATTTTCAGGTTCCATTGTGTTTAATACTCTTACCGGAATATCTTTTTTCACTGCTGGCAAGATTGTACTTGGATGTAAAACCTTTGCTCCATACCACGCAAGTTCAGATGCCTCTGCGAATGAAAGTTGGGGAATACTTTTTGCATTTTTGCAAATTCCCGGATCGGCAGTCATTACCCCATTAACATCTGTCCAAATTTCAACTTCATCGGCATCAAGGGCAGCACCAAAAATGGTTGCAGAAAAATCAGAACCTCCTCGACCAAGAGTTGTGATATTTCCGTCAACTGCCGATTTTGCAATAAACCCGGTTGTAATGATTACATCAGCATCAATAGTTCTTACTTGTCTGGCAATTTCATGGTAAGATTCTTCATCAGGAGTTGCCTGTCCATGTTTGCTGTCTGTTCGCAAGCCTAAATCAAAAGCATCTTTCGCCTCAGCCTTGATTCCTGCTTTTTGCATTGCCGCAGCCAATACTCGACAACTCATTCTCTCACCAAAGCTTTGAACAAGATCGAAGGTCTTCGGGCTTAGTTCTTCTATCATACAAATGCCGTTAAGTAACTCTTTAAGATTGTCTAGCAATTCTCTAACAAGTGATTCGTCAACTCCAAGGTCTTTCATCAGTCCAAGTTGACGATTTTCAATCTTTGTTATGTCTGGATTACCTTTAAGTGCATTGTCTGCTGCTTCAATCAACATATTTGTGATTCCGCTATGGGCAGAAGTGATGACTAATGGTTTTTTATCAAGCCGGCTTTTTATTAAGGTTGCGATATTCGCAATGCTATCCTTACTGCCAACGCTGGTCCCACCAAATTTCATTACAATCATTTTAGTATTCCTATTTTAAAAATCAATAATATAGAAATTCCAATTAAAGCAATTAGAGGCTGTTTCGTCAACAATTAATGTCAATGAATAAAAAGTTTAAATAACTGTAATCAACCTAAATTTCAACTACTGAATTTGGGTAGCCCTATCCCTCGTAAT
>CAMZKK010000114.1 GCA_947311175.1 uncultured Planctomycetota bacterium
AAATGATAAAAATTATCATCAGAGGTGCAAGAGATATGACCCGCATTGAATATTTCATCCCACTACTAAGCGAAGCCACCCATGCCATTTCAAATATAATGACAGTTGTTAGTGCATAGTTACCGTATATTTGGCAACTGGTATTAAATCTACTTACAATGCCTTTAAAACCTATAATCGTTAAAAGAAAGAATGTAAAGGCACAAATAGCATTTACGGAAATCCCCTTTTGCATCAGTAAGTAGCTGGCAACTATGATTGACATGGTTGAAATAATTGAAATAAATAAAATTGATTTTTGACAAGCACCCTCTTTGTCTTGAACCGCGAGTAAGATTGAGCAGACATATACTCCAATTAAAATTGCAATAATTATTGGCATTGGTTGGTATATTGTTATTTCAAAAAGAGGATAGGCACTCATTCCGAGAATGACATTTATACCTCTTGTAAGTCCGTGGAGAGGAGCAGATAAGAGAGAATTTTTTCGAAATAAAAACACTTGCGTTATTATGAGCAGACATAAAACAATCGCAATAAGAAATGTCATCATTCCTCTGTTCATTGCCACGCATAGCCCAAGAATACAAAAAAAACATCCTTTGATAAATGTAGATGTATCATCAACTTGGGTTCGAAAATTGTTTTTTTCTTTATTCTCTGCTTCATCCAAAAAAGATGTCCACATATTGCGTGCAGAAAAAATCAATCCCGAAATAAGTAATAGAAAAAAAATATTGGTATTCCGCATCAAATTACCATACATGTAATAATAGGAAATAATTCCATAGCCGGCAAAAACATCACTAAGCAATGTCAATGTCTTAAATATATTCATTTTTTTCAAGGTATTCATTAGACGTATCCTGTATTGATAATAAATTTTAATAAATTATATTCATAAACAAATAATTTACTAATATTTATTGGTAATAAATTTTAGATATTAGAAATTAACATCATCCCATAATTTTAAATTTTACAGCCTACTGCGAAAATTAAAATTATGTGGTATATTATTAATAGAGTATAACTTTTGTCATTTATATAGGAGGGTGGTAAGATGAAAAATATTTTAGTTGCAATTGATTTTTCTGATGTTACTCCGGTAGTAATAGACATGGCAATTGTATTTGCAAAGGCATTTGATTCAAGACTACATATCATTCACACCGAACTTCCGGAGATTGATTATGTTGCTTATGGTTTTGCGCAAACCTATACACATATTGGAATTAACAAGACAGAAAAATGCAACAGAAACCTACTTGAAGAACTAACAGACAGAGTCGGAGCGGAAAATATTGAGGTTGAGTCTCATCTTTTAAATGGGAATACATCTCAAGTTATCGCTGATGTCGTAACTGCAACAAAAGCTGAATTGGTGATTGTAGGAACTCATGAGCATGGTGCTTTTTATCATGTATCTTTTGGAAACACCAAAGATGATATTGTTCGCTCTTCTAAGGTACCGGTATTGGTAGTTCCAAACAACAAAGCCTAAATTCCGCTGTTATACTAGACAAGGCATGTGCTTTTTAATTTTAAATTCCAACTGCAGAATTTAGGTTGAAATACTTGTTTTTTTTTTTAAAAGAAGCTATCCTGTATTATAAAATAAATTATATAAGGAATACATAATGAATAAGATGTTTGATTTACATACTCACACCACTCTTTCTGACGGTGAGCTTGGTCCGGCAGAACTAATTAGAAGGGGTGAAATTAATGGGTATGCAGGAATGGCAATTACCGACCATGTAGATATATCAACAGTTGACTTTATTGTTCCTCGGATTGTGACTGCTGCAAAAAAAGAAAATACTCGTGGTAAGATGCTGATTGTTCCCGGAGCTGAAATAACCCATGTTCGCCCTCAGCATATCGGTGAGGTTGTGCTTGCGTCCCGCGAGTACGGCGCCTTGCTGATTCTCTGTCATGGAGAGACTTTGGTTGAACCGGTCGAGCCTGGAACAAATAGGGCAGCGATTGAAGCGGGAGTTGATATCTTAGCCCATCCTGGTCTTATTAGTGAAGATGACGTCAAGCTTGCTGTGGCAAAAAATGTTGCCTTGGAAATAACTGCCAAGAATGGACATTGTTATACAAACGGACACGTTGCAAAACTTGCTATCAAGCATGGAGCGCGACTTACCTTTGGAACTGATGCTCATAATCCAGATCAGCTCAAAAAAAGAGATATGGCTGAATCTATACTAAGAGGTGCAGGTCTTACTCAATCGAATATAGAGACAATTTTTACCAACAATGAAAACATCTTAAAAGTGAAGGATTCTTTAAATGATGCGAAGGATGATAGTTTTTAAATGAATTATAAAATAATGTCATACAATATTGAACGAATGAGGGAGCTCTTTAAAAAAAATTTGGTGAGAGAAGATTGCAAAGAAAGGTTAGATTCAATCGCAAGCACTATCCTTAACTCATCTCCCCACATATTAGGCATTGTCGAAGGCTCTGACAGGCAAGCAGATCATGATTTTTTTCTAAACAATACGGTGCTTAAAGAATTAGATTACAAAATTGCCAAAAGCGATGAGACACGAGGAAAGCAGGACCTTCTATTTTATTATCGTGACCCATTTGAAGTTGTTTCGATTGATGAAAATATTGATTTCTATCAACGATGGATTGAAGATATTGATGGAGACACAATTGACGAAGTTATGCAGTTTGAAAGAAAGCCAATGGAAGTTATCTTTGTAGAGAAAAGAACAGGAAGGCAAATATTGGTCATTTTGATTTCATTCAAATCCAAAGGAGTATTTTCTGTAAATGATATTCATAGCTATGAGCATATAGCTCTTGCAAATCGCAAAAAATTACACGGACAAAGCAAAAAAGTTCGTGAACGGATGGATGAATTGTTAAAAGAAAATCCAGACAGAGAGATTATTGTTATGGGTGATCTTAATGACGAACCGGGAATGGATTACTTTCAAAAACAGGTTGGGGCAAGTGCGGTGGAAACCATAATTGGTAATATTTATTCACCTGAATTAATTTTTCATTGTGCATTGCTGCATATTGGAAATGGGAAAAATAAATACGACTTATGGACAACCGTATACCCCGATCCAATTGTTGCAAACTTGAAAAAACACAAAGCTTGGCTTGATCACATTTTTATTTCTCCCGGAATGATTAAAGGAACTTCAAAGATAAAGTATGTCAAGGACTCTGGGTTTATCGCTCCGAAAAACAAAATATCACAAATTGCATCTGACCATTATCCGGTCGGTTGTGAAATATCTGTAGAATAATCCAAAATTGAGAATTAAATATGAAAGAAACCTTCTTTCTTGGTAGAAATTTAGGCTGATTATAAAATAAAAGAATAGTAACAATGTTTGAAATATTATTAAGCCTAAACCTTTCTGCTGTTGATTGGAGTATTGCGTTTTTTTGTGCTGTTTTGGTTGGGTTTGCCAAAACCGGAATTGGTGGGGTGGGGATTTTAATTGTTCCTCTAATGGCAAGTATTTTCCCTGCAAAAATTAGTGTTGGGGTTTTGCTTCCGATGTTATGTATTGCCGATATTTTTGCTGTCAAATATTACCATCGTCATGCAGACTGGAGTTTAATGTTAAAACCCATACCTTGGGCAGTTATGGGGATTCTGATTGGTGTTTGGGTGGGTAAAGATTTAGATACAGATGCCTTTCGTTATATTATTGGTTCCATTATTTTATCCATTCTTGTGTTTATGATATTTAAAGAATACAAAAAAAATAAGAATAAAGGCGAAGGCAAAAAAAACTACAAAGGATGGATGTTTGGTGCTGTAATTGGGCTTTTAGGCGGTTTCACCACCATGGTTGGAAATGCAGCCGGTCCTATTTGGGCAGTTTATCTACTTGCTATGAAATTACCAAAATACGCATATATTGGAACAGGTGCTTGGTTTTTCCTGATTTTGAATCACTTCAAAGTCCCCTTCCATATTTTTGTTTGGAAAACCATTACTTGGCAAACATTTTGTTTCAATCTCGTAATGATTCCGGGAATTATCGTTGGTGCTTTTTTAGGAATCTATACCATCAAACGAATTGATGAAAAAAGCTTTCGCCAATTAATCTTATTCTTAGCAGCTATTGCATCTCTAAAATTATTAACCTTTTAGCTATTTGCAAAGCTACCGTTTAGGCTTTCATTTTATTAAATATCGCCAGGAGAGCATCCTTCATTTTATACCCGAAAGGGCACATGATTTTCAATCTAAATTCCGCAATTAGGACGGAAATTAGGATGAAGGAAGTCCTATTAATGGTTTTAAAATTATTTATGCTTGAAAGCAAGAATGGTTAAGTCGTCTTCAAAATTTTTGCCTTCGCAAAAATCTTCGACAGATATTATAATTCTTTCAGAAAGATCTTCCGGAGCATCAGAAAACCCAATAGACAAATAGTGCATTAAGTTATCTAAACCATATTGAGAATTATCTTCTTTTCTCGCTTCAATAATTCCATCGGTATAAAGAAAGATGGTTTGACCTTTTTTTATCTCTATTACTTTATCAATATATTCAGCATTTTTAAATATTCCAAGGATGGTATTACCTGTTTCTAATTCTACAAGAGTGCCGTCGGTATCTATTAAAACCGGATAGGGGTGTCCTGCATTTGAATAACAAAACTCCATCGTTGAGAGGGTGAGAACTCCATAAACGGCACTAATAAATTCTTGACCAAAAGCCTTATTGCAAAGACTTTGATTAATCATAGACATAACTTCCGCCGGTCGTCTTGGCTTACTCTTTGCAGAGCCATCATACCGACAAATAGTTTCAAGCTGCCCTTTAAGGAATACTGCTAACATTGCTGCTCCGACTCCATGACCGGATGCATCGGCAATACAAATCCCCACATTATCCTCATCTAGCCAAAAAACACTAAAGTGATCTCCACTAGTAGCGTCGCAGGGGAAATATCTGCTGGCAAATTCTACCCCATCCACTTCAGGCAATATTTGTGCTAAGATTGATTTTTGAATTTGCCCGGCATAATTAAGGTCACTTTCAAGCCTCTTATTGAGTGTCATAAATTCCATATTTGCCGCTAATAATTCTTGTCTAAGATGAGAAATGGACAAGTGAGTATTTATTCTCGCAAGTAGTTCTTCATGATGAAAAACTTTTCTGACATAATCGCTTGCCCCGTACTTAAAAGAATTTAGTAAATCTTTAGAATCTTCTCTAGCAGAAACCATGATGACCGGAATATCTGCGGTGTCTTCATTATTCTTAAGAATTCTTACCGCATCACATCCTTTAAGCTTAGGCATATTTACATCCATCAAAATTAAAGATGGTTTCTCTTCACCTGCTTTCTTAATTCCATCCTCTCCGTCAATCGCTTCAAATATGATAAAACCATTTTTTTCAAGAAGTCCCCTCAGCATCATTCGGTAATTGACTTCATCATCAACAATTAATATTTTATCTGGGGAAGAAATTGTCATACTGCCGTTAGTATTCAAATTAGGTCAACATTTCTATAAATACGGATGCTTTTTTTACTTCATGAAGAGATGCATCCATAAACCCGTTAATATCTCCCCACCCAATTGCTAGTTCATCAAGTAAGCCGTCAGGGATGACTGGTATTTTTTCATCGCCACCATTGCCAAGACACAAGGAACGAACAAGAATATCAGATAAACTTATGATGCAACACATCTTTTTGTTTTCCTCAACACTCATTGGGTGATGGTGATTATTGATAAGGCTTACTATCGAAATTGGTAAATTCCATTTTTCGAGCAGAGTAGCACCAATACTTGCATGAGTAAAATCCAGCTGATTTTTTTCTGCTTCATAAAATAAGCAGTCGGTTGCTTTTACTTCCTCTATGATTTTTTTGGTTGAGTCTGAGATATACTCACACATAACCACCTTCCCAACATCATGAAGAAGCCCTGCCATGAAAGCATCTTCTTTTTCTTTTTGAGAAAGTCCAACCCCGTGAGCAATGTTTGAAGCTGTTATACCGGCAGCAATCGAATGAATCCAAAATTGCTTTTGGTCAAATTCCAATCTTTTGCTATCATTAAATGCCTTAAATACAAATGCGGACAAGGTTAAATTTCTTACCGTATTAAATCCAAGAATAACAACTGCATGCGTAATAGAGGTGATTCTTCTTGGAAACCCATAAAAACTTGAATTGACCATTTTCAACACTTTTGTTGACAATGCAATATCTCGAGAAATCACATCGTTGATATCGCCTGCAGAAGCAGAAGCACTATTTACAAGTTGATTGACCTTCGCAACCACATCAGGTAATGTTGGGAGCTCTGAAATATTTTCAATTATCTCTTGCGGAGTAGTCATTTTTATTCCCATTTTAAAGTTATTAATTTATTGTTATTTGCTCTGCCTTTGATTCTGCCAAATCAAAAAGTTTTTTCATATCTTCATTGTCAATTACTTTTGAAAAAACCCTCTCTAATTTTTTTACCACCCTACTCCTGTTAGAAACAGGCTCTTCCTGCTTATTTGTTATATCATCGTTACCTGCATCAATCGCATCATCTTCATTCGAAATAATAAAAATTTCTTCAATCTCTCGTCTTTTGAGAATATCAAGATGTTTTTGAGCAACGGTAGTGCCATTACCCAACAACACTTGCCCGTCATTTGTTAACACATCTTTTCCTAAAATTACCCCTGGGCCAATATTAGAAATTGCTACTTTTAGTATTTTCATTTTATTACCTTAAATGTTGACCTTTTAAAAAGTATATTAAAAAATAAACCGCTGTAAAGTTTTTAACCGACAAAGATATTATTTTAAAGATTCAATGACAAATCGCTTTGAGCATTCAGCCTTTGCTTTTTCATATATATTATTATTATCATCAAGATTAACAAGTGCTTTGTTATAATATTCTAACGCCAACCGCAACCTTCCTTCAAGCTCATAGATGACGGCAAGATTATAAAAAGCATCAGCTCGTTTTTTGTCATTAACAATAACTTTTTTCAACATTTTTTCAGCTTTCTTAAGTTTACCACTTCTTGCCATCTTGATAATTTTTTTCATATCATCTGCAGAATCATCAAACTTGATTTTATATTTCTTGGACAAATCAACCAATTGCTTAATAAAGTCACTAATCGCAATATCAATTGATTTTAAACGTGCCTCATTAGCAGAATTTATTGATTCATTAATAATTGCCGAACCCCCAAAGGGAACTCTATTAAAAACTTTTTTATCATTTTGCCCAACACCTGTTACATAAAATTTAATGTTTGAGGTATAGATTTTTGAATTATTACCGTTTTTAGCTACATCATCAATGCTTTTTACTTTCCAGTTATCAATATCAATTCTTAAAAAAATCTCATCTTTCCCAACTGTTTCACCGATTACCGGAATTGATGATTTTTTTATATTAATTTTTATATGTTGCTTACGTTTGTCTTTAAACCGTAAAGTTCTACCTTTACGATTTAATTGCCTTTCAAATCTTTTAACAAAGACTTCTTCGACTTTTGAATTCCCTGCGATTTGTACAAGAACAATCTTTTGCAATCTATCTGATTTATTTTTCCCGGAGAGACTAAGTGTAGCAATCTTGTGTTCTTCTGAACAGCCACCACAAAAGAGGATTGCAACGACTAAAATAATAATTATGTCTGATTTTTTCATCATTTTTCCCTGTTATAATTTTATAATATAATATCCTAAGAGCCATTGACCTAAATCCCGCAGTTGACTACAAAATTAAGGATTTTATTATTATACAGACTAATCGAAATCAAGCAATAAGAGACTTTATAATATTTAACCTAAATTCAATAGTTGGTGAAAAATTTTGGTTGGTTGGTTTGAAAAATCTAAGATATGATTTTAGAGATTGCGTTGGCTATATTTACTTGTGTGAATGGCTTTTCAATAAATCCTTTTGCTCCTTGGTCGATGATTGCTTGGGCCTTATTTTCGATGGTATAACCAGAGGAGATTAATACATTTACTTGTGGATTTATTTTTTTTAATTCCTCAAAAATTTCTTTCCCTCCCAAACCCGGTAAAACAAGGTCAAGAATAACAAGATCAACATATTCCCATGACTTTGCATAATAGCTGATGGCTTCTTTGCCATCATTACAAGTTGCAACCTTATATCCTAAATTGTGAAGGATTATTGACATTAGCTTGCAAACACCATCTTCGTCATCTATTACTAAGATTCTTGCCGTTCCTTTTTTGGGAATTATTTTTTTTTGTTTGTTTTCAATGTTTACGGTTTTTTTATGTGCAGGAAGATAAAGATGGAATGTAGTTCCTTTGTCAATTTCACTTTCAATGTTAATGCAACCGCTGTGGTTGTCGATGGTTCCATAAACACTTGCTAACCCCATTCCCGTGCCTTTTCCAAGCTGTTTGGTGGTAAAAAATGGTTCAAAAACATGATTCATCGTCTCTTCGCTCATTCCGCAACCACTATCTTTGATTGAAATAAGTACATATTTTCCACCCGATAAATCACTATCAAACAGTGGACAGGGATTTTTTTCAAGTTCTATGACATTGGTATCAAAATCAAGATTACCGCCATTA
The DNA here is from genome assembly GCA_947311175.1 of uncultured Planctomycetota bacterium. GTDB lineage: Bacteria > Planctomycetota > SZUA-567 > SZUA-567 > JAFGNG01 > CAMZKK01. Next base: position 8,592 of record CAMZKK010000114.1, read on the forward strand.
GGCATTGCATCACGAGCGTTAAGGGCAATATTAAGGATTGCATTTTGCAATTGGTTGGGATCTCCAATGGTTATTGTGTCACTAGCCATAAAGTTATGATCTATTGTGATGTTTTTATTTATACAATGCTGAAGAATTGTCATTACTTCCAATACAATTTCATTTATATTGATTTCTGTTGATAAGTATTTCCCTTTTCTACTGAATGCAAGCAACTGTTTGGTAAGCTCTGTCGCTCGGTTTGCTCCGGTTTTGATAAACTCTGCGTACTGTATTAATTTTTCATCAGTGAGCTCTTTGCTAAGAATATCTGCATAGCCAAGAATTCCGGTTAATTGATTATTGAAATCATGGGCAATTCCTCCGGCAAGCTGACCAATGCTTCTCATCTTTTCAGATTGCTGGAGCTTGTTTTCTATCTGTCGCTGATTGGTTATATCAGAGCCAATACTTAATGTCTCCATTTCTCCAAACTCATTTTTGTAAATTTTGTTTGTCCATGCAATCCAAATTCGTGTTCCGTTTTTACAAATATTTTCATTTATGTTGTATTCGTATTTATCTGGATTATGAGAGATATCTTCCATTAGATGTCTTAAATTTCTTCCGGTTGATTCTGATTCAGGGACAATTGTACCAACAACATGTTTGCCAATAATTTCATCCCGAGAAAACCCAAAAGTTTTTTCTGCGAAGTTGTTAAAGTAGGTGATAATTCCTTTTTGATTCCATCTTAGAATGGCACTATTTGCATTTTCAATTAGTACTGAACGCACATTTCCTTTTTTTTGCTCTTCACCAAGTATCTTTTTTCTTTTTTCTTCAAGAGAACGTAGCTCAGCAATTTCAAGCTCTAACTCTTCATAGGATGGTTTGTTTTTCATTTTATGCCACTTTGCAACAAAAAATTAGAGGAAAATCAGTATAACCCAAAATTCCTTAGTCCATGCGAGATTCAGAATAATATAATAATTATATATATTGTTGCTTTAAATTTACCATTAGTCAACTATTTCTGCATACAAAAACTTATATTTAATAGAAATTTATGTCAATTTTCGGTAAAGGTTGGACGATATTTTTCAGTATGGATTATATGTTTATATAATCAAGTCCGATAATGTTGTAATTTTTCCTGCAAGTGCAGTAATTGGGGACAAAATGATTAAAATAAAAGTTATAATTGTGTTGAGTTGCTTGACCTTGATGTTTTCATCATGTTCGAAACAAGCAAAAAAGAAAGTTAGTGCATATTCTAATAGGAATTTTGCAGTTACTCCGATTGAGCCGTCGAATAAGAGATATGTGGGAATAGACGAAACTTACCGTGGATATCAACAGCCAGAACGGTTGCTTGCAGAAAAGTCTTCAGGGTTCACCAATGGTTCTTTACCACAAGTTGATGTTAGGGCATATGGTGCAAATGGTGCGCCGATGGCAAATCTGTCAGCAATTAATTTCAAAGGAAATGGAGGGAAATTATTCCCAGCAAAAGAAATGATTTATGGTGGATTGAATAGACCGCTTGAAGATATACAAGAGTATAAGTTTGGTAGAAATGATCAAATGAATCTTTCGGTAGCCGGACACAAAGAATTTTCTGGGAAAATGCAAGTTCTCCACGATGGAACTGTTGAGTTACCATTAATAAAGAAAAAGATTCCAGCACTCAATCAAACAAAAAAGCAACTTAAATCTGCTATAAAAAAAGAGTTGTCACAGTATCTAAGAACAGAACCGGAAATTCAGTTAGGAATTGATTTTTCTGCAGGTCAATATTATTATATTTTTGGTGAAGTAAATGAAGCGGGTAGATATCCAATGGGAGTTGAGCCAGTTACTGTAAGTGAGGCAGTATTTAGGGCAAACAGCTCGATCCAGAGTGATACTGGAAAAAATTCTGCGGTAATTATTTCTAATCGAACGGAAATTGGAGTTGAAGAGCGGCTAAAAACAGAGCTTGATACTTCACCAAGATACCAATTTAAATTATCAGACAAGGCTGATTATAGAAAAGTTTATGTGATTACTCCTCATCGAAGCAGACCTACAAGAGAAATAATAAATGTTAAGGAAATTTTACTAGAGGGTAAAACAGGAAATGATAGGGTTGTAAGGCCGGGGCAGATAATTTTTGTGCCATCTGCAAATGACACTAGATTTGTTCGTTTTGTTGAACGAGTTTTACGACCAATTACTTCTGCTCAAGATATGGATTCAAAAATAACAGAAGTATACAAAAGACTAAAAATTAGATAATCGGAGTTAAAGATTATGGCGAGTTCAAGTTTTCAAAATTTCACAATTGCTGATTATCTCAGGATTTTATTCCAAAGAATCTGGGTGATAATTCTTTGCACCTTTATTGCAGTCTGCGTGGCAGGTTATTTCTCAATATTTAAGATGAAGAAAAAGTATAAGTCATCAATGGATATTAAGGTTGGGCAAAAAAATTCAAAAAATCCGTTCCTTAAAACATTGCTAACTCGGGCATCACTGAATGGGGTTATTACAGATTTGCGTGATAAATTGCAAGGTGAAAAAAGACTGCGATTGTTGGCACGGAACATCAGATTGAAGACAAAAAATGAATATGTTCAGATGGAGTATTTAAAGGATTATGAGAAAATTAATTTACCGGATGCAGTTGGACGCATCCTTAAAAATCTGTCTGAGTCTGAAAGAATTGAAATCTTTTCTAGAATGGAACTGGTTACTTTAGCAAAAATCTTAGGAGTGTTTTCTTTAGACGAAATCAATCCCTTTGCGATGAATGATGTCAGCTCAGGATTAGCTCAATCAGAATATTTACTCGATGAACAAAATGAATTTTTCATTAAGCAATTGCGTAAATTGCTTGCAACCAAAAGTGAGTTGATAAATAAAAGTTACGGATTAATTTCAATTCGTCAAGTTAGGGAAAGAGCGGCAGCCAAGGTCAACGCCATTGTTTCTGATACTAAGAAATTTTCAAAATTACAAAAAATTCAACTATGGGAAATATATAAAGAATTGGTCAGTATTGATAGGCTTATTGATGTTGGTCTATATAATATCAATGTCAAAGAAGCTAGAGGATATATTGGTAGCCTAAGAAGTGGTTTGAAGGTAGGGATTACCCCGAATAACTTTATTCACCTACTTTATGACACATCTCACTCATCACTTAGTGAAGCAATTCCCCATTTAGTGGTGCTCACCGCCTTTGAAATGATTAGGGCTGAGTATTATGCCTCTGAAGAAGGTCATAGGATTGATGCTAAGGCTGAAATGCGAAAACAAATCAAAAGATTGAGTGGAGAGATACTTGAAATAAATAAGGCGCTTGCTAATCACAAAAACTTGATTAATTTACAACTCGCTTACGCCGACAATAAAGAAGCATTATTAGATGATGATAAAAAAATAGATGTCTTTATTATGCCAAAAGTTTCAACTCATGTTAAAAAAATTAATGAATTAACAGATGAAAAAAGAAAACTTGAAGGCGAAATAAAGGCAAAATTGGCAAGCATTGCCGAGCTTGAAGAAACCTTGCGTAATCCATCGCGGATTAGAATTATTCAAAAAACGATAAAGGTTGAAAATACGCCTGAATCAAGAAAACTTGAAGTTGAAAGAAATAAGAAAATGGAACAACTAGGAAGATTTCGGTTAGATGCAACGGAAAAGCATCCAATGATTCAAAAATTACTACAAGAGATTCAACAAATAAATCTATCTTTATCAGGTCTCAATTCTCCGATTGAAACTACGGTTGAAAAAGAACACCCAATGGTGTCTCAATGGAAGGCGCAAAGAATCCTCCACAAGGAAGAGATTGCGGTAATTAAGGCGAGAATAAAGGAAATAGATAGAAACGTAAAGATAGAGATGAAGAAGGCAGTTGAAGCACCTAAGCGACTACAAAAGTATGAAGCATTGCAAAAGAGAAAGGTAACCCTTACCGAGATGCTTAATAAAAGTCAGGATAGTTTAGAAAAAATTCTTGCAGAGGAGAATGTCGGAAAAGGTATCTTGTGGACTGAGTTTGAAATTTATCGTTCACCGGTACGACCACTAAAACATTACGCCCCACAGGTTGAGGTGATAATTGCAATTGGGTTTGCAATAGGTCTATTAGCTGCATTAGGGGTTATTTTTGTTATCGAATATACCGATCATTCAATCAAAGGAATAGAGGATGCGAAAAGGTATTTTGATATTCCAATTCTTGGCACAATTCCTGAGTTTGAATTTCAACATGCTGAAAGTTCTTATATCAAAAAAAGTATTTTGATTAGAAAAATTTTAGGTAAAGGAATATCTTCAAATAGTGATGGTGAAAATATAATAACCACCAAAAAATCAAGATATTTATTAGGAATTATAATCTTCACTTTATTGTTGATATTAGCAATTGGTGCTACCTTTGCTTATCTAAATAAAGAGTGGGTGCGTAGCTATTACAATGAAGTAAAGTATATGATTGTTGATAATCCAAATGAAAAATCCAAGAACGAAATTGTGATTACAAACGAAATCAGCAAAGAAAAACCGGAAGTAATTAAAGAGAAAAACTCTACTCCTAAAAAAGAAATTGAGGGTAAATAATGAATTTAGATGATGCATTTCGCAAGTTAATGAAAAAAGGAAATTTATCTGCATCTAAGCAAGAAGTTACAGAGAATGATAAAACTACTGTGGCTGTTGATGAAAATACCAAGGTTACAACTTTAGAACCAACTATTGAAGAAGAAAAAGAAATAAAATTTCCACCTATTGATTTTTCTCAAATTGTGGTTGAAGATAAATTTACATTTAATCATGTCGAAGAGCGTTCTCAGATTGCCGAAGAATATCGTATATTGCGAACAAGATTGCAAATAATCAATCCTTCCAAAAATTCAGTGATGTTTACCAGTTGTCGGCATGGAGAAGGTAAAAGCTCAACTTCAATGAATTTGTCTTTGTTTCTTGCAAAGAAAAAAGATCAAAAGATTTTGTTGGTTGATCTTGACCTTAGACGCTCTCGGGTTGGTAAATTATTTAATTATAAACCAAAAGTTGATATTGTAGATGTTGTTCGAGAAAGAGCAGAGCTTGAAAAAACAATTGTTTATTCAAAAAAAGAAAATTTATACATAATGCCAGTGCGACGTGACTATAGCAATGCAACTGAAGTTCTGGAATCGAATAATATGAAAGATATAATTAATCGGCTTCATGAAAATTTTGATTTTATAATTATTGATACTTGCCCTTGTCTTTCTACTGCCGACCCTACTATTGTTGGCAAACTTATTGGTGGCGCAATAATGGTGGTGCGGACAAGACAAACTCAAAGAGAAAGTCTTGAGCATGCAATTCTTGCCTTACGTGAACACAATATCCCTACACTTGGATTGGTGCTCACATTTATGAAGTATTTTATTCCAAAATATTTCTATCGTTATCAATATTATCATGATACATATTATTATTATCATTATTATGCCGGTAAAGATTCGGTTGATGGTTGATTGTGTTTAAAGGATTATAATGTACGAAGATTTTTGGGGATTAACCCACGCACCTTTTAATGAGTCTCATACCAAAGAGAATTTTGTAGAATATTCTGCGACTGAATTGGCAAAGGTCAAACTTCGACATATTGCCGAGCATGGTCAATGTGCCGCCGCAATTGTCGGTTCCGCAGGAATAGGTAAAACTGCACTTGCAAAATCATTTTCGAGACAATTAAAAGCAGAAGGATGGGCTGTTAGTTATGTGGTAAATCCATTAGGTAGCCCAGATAAAATCATTAAAAATATTGCTCAAGATTTAGGTGGTACTTCTGATGACCCAGCAGAAGCATTGGTAGAGGCAATTGCAATGCTTTGTGAGCAAAATCGCAAGGCATGCATAATTATAGATGAAGCACATACTATTAAAAATATGGAGTTACTTGAAAACATTAGAATGCTAATGAATTTTGAAGTTGAAGGAATGAACCTAACCGTCATTCTTGTTGGACAAGAGGGGTTGTTAAAGGTTTTGAAAAAAGCCAGTTCATTTAATCAAAGATTAAGTTTAAAAATATCTCTACATGAAATGAATGAAGATGAGTCAAAACATTATATTTTATCTCGTCTTAAATCAGCAGGTTGCCAACGAGGAATTTTTACTCGCAACGCTGCAGAAAAAATTTGCGAATTATCCCGAGGCATTCCAAGGGAAATAAATAGACTTTGTGAGTTGGCAATGATTACAGGTTATGGTTTCGCTTTAAAAAAAATCAAAGGTAATATAGTAGACATGGTTGCAGATGAACTTAGTGTTCTTGAAGTTGAGGAAGATAAACCAGAAGTTTTGCCGGTAATAGCTCAAGAAGATGAATATATTCCTCTTGCAAAACGCATTGGACAACAAAAAGCAGATGCCGTTAGTTTGAGCGGTAGAAAAGAAGCAGAGCCAATTGATTTTCAATTCCCGATAGAGAAGGAAGTGTTGCCAAGCTATGGATTATTACAAGCAACCTATGGAGATATTAATGAGAATACTCCAATATTAAAAGAGGATATTATGTCAATCGCTAAAAACGCAGCTTGTGTTACCCAGCCACCGGAAAACATTGGCGAAGATCTTCTCGCTTCAATTGATGCAAATATTAAGCCTTGTCAAATAGAAGAAGATATTCTGGCAAATAATTAATATTCATCGCCAATAATATTATAGAAATAAGAGTTTATTTTCACTTGTCGGGTGAATAAAGTTTTTTTATGGAGTAAAATGTGAGAAAGATAAATATTGTCATAACGATGGGTGATCCCGCAGGGATTGGTCCTGAAATAATATTAAAGGCACTTAGATTTAATAAGGTTAGAAGTGCAGCAAATTATTTAATCCTCGGCAACCGCAGAGTGATGGAGGAAGCATCAAAGCAAATAGGTATTGGTTTTGATTATGATATTTTGACGAAAGACAAGGTGTCGTTTGGCTCTAATCCGGCATTTATAGAAACAGACAACATTAAGTCCAGCCCGATTTTCCCCGGAAAAGAATCTGCAAAGACAGGCAGGGCGAGTTTATCATATATTTTATATGCCACTCATCTTTGTCAAGAAGGTATTGCGGACGGGGTGGTTACTTGTCCGATTTCAAAAACGGCAATCCATAAAGGTGGTTGTAAATATCCGGGACATACCGAATTGATTGCAGATTTAACAGGTTCGGAAAAGGTTGTTATGATGTTAGCAGGTGGTGGTTTGAGGGTAGCACTTGTGACTAGTCATGCTGCTATTTCCGTCTTGCCACAATTAGTGACCAGAGGTGAGGTTTATGCATCGATTGTCGTTACGCATAATGATTTGGTTAATAAATTTGGAATTCGAAGTCCACGAATTGCAGTGCTTGGATTGAATCCTCACGCTGGAGAGGGTGGTATCTTTGGTAGTGAAGAGAAAACTCATATCGCTCCGGCAATTAGAGAAGCTAAGAAAAAGGGAATTAAAAATGTAGTTGGTCCAGTTCCTGCCGATACAGCATTTCATAGAATGCTTAAAGGTGAGTTCGATGTAGTTATTGCGATGTATCATGATCAAGGACTTGGACCACTTAAAACAGTTGCTTTTGACAGTGGGGTTAATATCACTTTGGGATTACCGATAATAAGAACGTCTGTCGATCATGGCACCGCATTTGATATTGCGGGCAAGGGTGTGGCAAATGAATCTTCATTAATTGCAGCAATTGATACTGCGATAGATATGGCAAAGGCAAAGGCGAAGTTATGAAAAGAATTGAATATTTAAAAAAGCGTTTCAATGAGTTTGGAATAGCACCGAGAAGACAGTTAGGGCAAAATTTCTTGCTTGATAGAAATCAAGTCATTAAGGTTTGTCAAGATGCAGAAATAATGCCGACTGACACAATTCTTGAAGTAGGTCCGGGTAGTGGTTTGCTTTCGACAGTGCTTGCACAAACAGGAGCAACCTTACTTTGTGTTGAGTTTGATCAAAAATTATTTAAGCTGGTGATAGAAGAACTTGCCGAATTTAAAAATTCAGAGGTGATTCAAGGCGATATTTTAAAAAATAAAAACAATATAAACGAAGAGGTTCTTGCTCTAATAAAAATGAAATATCAGGGTAGGGAGGAAGGAAATTTAAAATGTGTAAGCAATCTTCCTTATTCTATTGCCACCCCATTTATCGCTAATTTATGTGCTGATTCTCTACCATGGAAAACCGCAGTATTTATGATTCAATATGAAGTTGCCGAGCGATTAGCAGCCACCCATGGCTCTAAGGATTATGGTAATATTTCAATTGTTGCCCAGCTCGCTTGCAGCAAGGTATCAATTGTTAGAGCAGTCCCACCGCAAGTTTTTTGGCCTCGTCCAAAGGTAAAGAGTGCGATTATAAAGATGGATTTCTTGCCGGCAGAGGAACGAATTAAAATCCCGTGGAAGTCTCTTAGAATGGTTACAATGGCAATTTTTACCGGCAGACGAAAGAATTTGCGGAATTCAATCAGAACCCTGTTTGGCAAAAAAGAAGGTAAACGATCAGATGAATTTATCAAAACCTACGGTGTTGATATTGACAAAAGAGGAGAACAATTCACCCCTGATGAATTGCTTAAATTAGCAAGAGACTTTGAAGAGTTTACCGCCGAATAGATTTTCTGCGAGCATCAATTAATTCAGATTCAAGTTCACGATATTGTTTTTTAAGTCTATCAAAATCTTCAAGCAACCTTGCTTGTTCTTCAAGTTTTGCCTGCAAACGATCTCGTTCTTTAGTAATTTTTTGATAAGTTTGATTGATGTTCAATAGTTCAGAATTTTTCTTTTGCAACTCTTTTCTTTGTTCCTTGATTGACAAATCTCTTTTTGCAAGTAAGTCTTTATAGTCAGCCTTGAGCTCAAGAATAGCCTCTTTGTGTGATTTTGCTTTTCTTTCTTCTTGTTCTAAAAGTTCTTTTTTTAATCTAGCGTCAAACTCTTCTCGTTGTTGTAATTTTACCGTGAGTAGTTCTGTATTTTTAGCATTTGCTTTATTTTCAGCCTCTCTAATGAGGTTTTCCTTTTTTTGTATTTCTTTTGCAAAATTGTTGGTCTTGTCAAGCAATACTTGATCATTAAATGAGCCCTTCATCAATACCGCAACAAAACCAATGCAAGCAATGACGGTGCAGGCAAGGACTAACTTCCATGCATAATTTTGACTTTTTTGTAATTTTGCCGTTAATTCTGCAATGTTTGCAGAGAGGGTTTCCATTATTCTTTCTTGACTGGCGAGAGTTCCTTTTACTCTTCCACATTCAAGAAGGGCTACCTCGAGCCGTTTTTGCGTATCAAGGCTGGTTCCGGTTGATTCTTCGTTGTAGGCATCTTCAATTCTCTCCCCGTTGTCTGTTTGGGTTTGACCATTTGAACTAGAAAATTCTTCATCAGGGATTTCAACCATCCGTTGTCCGTTTTCAGTTTTGGCATTTATTTTCCCTGATTTTATCCAGTTCCGAAGGGTACGCTCAGATATCCCGAGCGTGAATGCTGCGTGTGAAATTTCAACCCATGCCATGGATTACTCCCTGCTTTAATTAAAACAATAGTAAATATTATTAAATAATGGTTCGTGAAACTAAAAAACCAAGATTCTAAGCCTTTTGTATACGAGCAAAAGAGATTTTCGTCAAGGATAAACATCTTTAAAATTTACATAGTAATCAATAAATCTTTGGAATAACGGTATTAAATTCGATAGTATTGTTGAGGTGGAATATTTAACCTTATTAATATGAGGATTTAGTGTGATGAAATATTTGTTGTTATCTAGTTTACTAATAGTCTCTTTTGCCATAAGTGGTTGTGCTGAATTATGGGCGACCAGGGCTGCAACTAGGGTGTTTCAGCCAGTCAGTGCACTTGACGAGATAGAGGGAGATCCATTGGCTCTTTCTGCTGTAAAGAGCATTGCAATATTTCCGGTTGCCAACAATTCAGGAAATTCAAGCTTTGACTCAATGTCATTTTCAACAAAATTTGCAAATCAGCTTGCAAGCAAGGGTTTGGTTAGAGTTACTTTCCCTCGTCAAGTAATCCGAGAAGTTGAAATTCTTAACGATCAAATTTTAAGACATAATCAGGAGTTAAGAAAACTTATTTTATTGGGAAAAGATCCGGCAAAGGAAAGAACAGAGAAGTTAATTAAAGGCATTCCTTTAACCGCTGACAGAGATGTTGAACTCAAAATTTTAGATCCGGTCAACAGCCTTGCAGATGCGATTAAGATTGGGAGAATTTTAAAGGTAGATGCGGTGTTGATGAGTAAGGTTACAGACTTCGACCCTTACTATCGCCCAAGATTAGCAATAACTGTGGAGGCAGTAACCACTGGTCATAGTGCGGAAGCTGCAAAAACTTTGGCTCGTCTTACTCAATGGGGAATCCCGGCATCTCAAACTTCACCACATGGAGTTGCGTGGTATCGTCAACAAGTATTTGATACCAGAGATGGTGGCACCTCTCGTGATTTATATTTATTTGCCCGAAATCATCATACAGAGGATAGGCCATTTGATACCGAAGTATATTTGAGAAGCATGGATAGGTTTTATGAATTTGTCGGTGGGACAATTGGCGAGAAATTTTTAGGGGCAAAGGCAAAGGCAACGAAAATGGTTCTGGATAAGGCAGCAGCAGAGGCAAAGAAAAGAAGATTAGATCAAGAAAAAATCAGAGCAAGAGTAAGGTCATTAGTTTATCCAACAAATAGATTGCCGAGTCAAAATGAAGTTGCTGACAAAAACATAAAAGATCGAAGAAATCGTTCATGGCGTCCGGATATATATGGAAAAATGTATCCGTCAAAGGTCAAAAATACTCGTCCGGAAAAACCAAAAGGCGCATATTTTAAGAAATAAAATAGGGTGAACGGAACTTAATTAAAAATTAAAGATTAACAATGAAGGTGCTTTAGCTATTGCTAAAGGAGGTTTGATAATTTGCATCGTTTATATTTCTCCTCACCAACGTTAATTGTTTATTTTTTCATTTAAAACTGGAGTCCAAAATGCAAAACAAAAATTTTCTAATCATTATTTTAGCTCTTCTGACAGGCGGTTGTATTCAAATCGAAGAAGAATTTTCAATCAATCCGGACGGGACAGGCAAGGTAAAGTATGTTTCTGAAACAAATTATGCATTCACCTTAAATTCAGACAATGAAACTGAAAAAGAAAAGGCATTAGCGACCGTAAGGGATATTTTAGAAAAATCAAAAGGAGTTAGTGCATGGAAGGATGTATCGTATAAAATAATGGGTGAAGATAGAATCAAATTTACCGGAACTGCTTATTTTAAAGATATTTCTAAATTAAAGATTGACTCAAAAATCACCATGCGAGGTCTTACTCCGATATTTAAACGGCGAGCAGATAATACCTTCTATCTTGCTCTCATTGATATAAAAGCACCAAATAAATCAGCAACGATAATTGATGAAATAAGTGACGAAGAAATTGAAAAAAAAAATGATTGCGGAAAAAGCCGAATTCAAACAGTCGTTATTGATGATGAAAATGTTTTTGAAAAAATTTAGGATAACAATGAAATTTAATCTTCCGAGTAAGGTTAAAAAAGTTGTTAATTTTTCTAAAGTGGATGGTGACAACAAGGCGGTCAGCATAACTTATAGCGGTGAAAAACTATTACGAGTTTTTACAAAAATTGCGAATGATGATGATTTTTGGCGAGAAGCAGTTTCCACAGGCATGAGCTTAAAGAAAGACGGGCCACCACTTGAAGAAATCAATGCTAAACTTTTCGGCTTTAGGTCAGTTCCGGAAGTAATAATCAATAAGGATGGGGAAAATTTATTTGATTTTATTAAAGAAGTAAAATCTGCGCAAGCCAATAGCAATAATATGTTAAGACGACTTGGGCTTAGTGATGATGTTGTCCTACCTGCTGCTACGGGTGAAGGATTTAAAAACCTATATATTGCCGGAGTTAGATATGTAAGGATGAGTGATGAAAAAAATGGAGTGAGGCCATTTAACTGGTCTAAAGGTTATAGCTTGTCTTTGATTGGAGAATTTTATGGAGCGGTTGTGGCAGTTAGTGATGGTGAGGTAGTAAAGGCTGTTACCGACAACAACGAGGATTTACTTTTTGACAAGAAATGGGATAGAACTATCCGTTTCGCACGGCTATCCGATGATAAAGCCAAAACAGTATTTGAGATAAAATTAAAGGCTCCATCTAATAAAGCTAAATATTTAAAAGAGATATCCGGGATAATCAAATATAAAACTTCATCCAGTGCTGATACATTAGACCTCGGCTATGTAAAATGTAAGGAAGGAGCAAGGTTTTCTAAGCTTGAAGCAATTATTAAAACAATCAAACCGTCAGAATATCCAAAGGGTGCAACCGATATTACAATTAAAATGTTTATTTCAGCAGATACAATTAAATCTATAAAATTATTTGATGGTGAAGGTATCGAATTACAATTCAGAGAAAACAGTTATTCCTATAGCGATAGAAGCATCACTAAAACTTTTCAAATTGCTGAGAAATTACCAAAAAAGATAAAGATAATAATTGAAAGACATTCAAAGTTAAAAATCTTTGAATGCCCATTCGAATTAAAAAATATTGATTTGCTTGGCAGAGTAAGAGAATCAAAAAACTAAACACCAAAAAAGGATAAATAACAATGACTATCAAAATAAAATCTTCAAAACTACAATTATGTTTACTAGCGTTATTGTTTTTTTCTTGTTCTTTCTGTTTAAACCGCTTATTTGCAGATGAGAAGTGCAGTGTGGTTTTTTTGAATCCGGGAGGAGTGGACGATATTTTTTTTAAACCGTTGACAGATTTTACCAAAGCTGCTGCCAAAGATTTAGGGGTAGAGTTAGAAGTAATTTATTGCAATCGAGATAGAATTCAATTTGTTAATAATGCCAAAAAATTACTGTTAAGGAAATCTTTACCAAAATATTTATTGTTAATTAATGAACAAAACTTGGGGGCAAAGATTTTACAACAAGCTGACGCAGTAGGCATTAAGGTATTTCTTTTCAACGAAGACCTTGTTGAAAAAGAAAAGAAAGAGTTTGGCAAGCCTGAAATGGTTTATAAAAACTGGATAGGCTCATTTATTCCAGATGACGAGCAAGCAGGGTATCTGCTGGGTAGTGCCTTAATCAATCAAGCTATTAAATTAAATTTACATGACGAAGAAGGAATTATAAATGTTGTTGCAATTAGTGGAGCAAAGCGAACCTTATCGGCAACAAGTAGAGAGCAAGGATTAAAGCGGGCAGTAAGGGAACACAAAAACATTAGGATTAAACAAATTATTCCAGGGTATTGGGAAAAGGAAAAAGCAAAAATTATCGCAACTGGAGTCTTAAATCGTTATGCAAATATTCACATTATTTGGTGTGCCAGCGATGGAATGGCTGATGGAGTGGTAGAGGGAGTAACGAAATATGGCAAGATTATTGGTAAAGATATTTTAACCGGTGGAGTTGACTGGACAGATATTGGAATTAAACAAGTTAAAAACGGTAATTTTGTCGCAACGGTTGGCGGTTGTGAGCTTGATGGTGGTTTATCTTTAATAATGATTTTTGATTATGACAAAGGAATTCCGCTTAAAAATAAAATCATGCGTAAAAACTTTACAATTCTCACCAAAAATAATCTCAATAAATATCAAAGAGTGTTAAATCAAGAATGTTGGTCTAATGTAAATTTTAAATCACTATCAAAGTATTATAATCACAATCTTAAAGATTATAATTTTACAATTAATAATATTTTTAAATAGGGTTGTAAAGTTTAGGTTTATGCTTTTAAAATATTAAGGGCGTTTGCCATATCGTTTTGTAGTGGAGCTACAAACTCCATCCATTTGCCGGTTGCGGGGTGGGTTATGCCGAGGGTGTGAGCGTGGAGTGCTTGACGATTAATAATTACCTCCCCGTTTTTCCCTTGTTGTTGAGATGTCCCTTGCTGTCTCAATTCCGATGCGGTAAAAGATGCCTCTCTACCATAAAATGTATCGCAAATTATGGGACAACCAATACTTGATAGATGGACCCTTATTTGGTGGGTTCTTCCTGATTTTAGCGTGCATTTGATAAGGCTTAAGTTTTTGAAAATTTCTTCTGTTTGGTAAATAGTCAATGATTCCCTGCCACCTTCAACGACAGCCATCAATTGTCGATGGCGTGGATTTCGTCCAATAGGCTTATTTATTTCTCCTTGCTTTGGATTTGGTATTCCGTGGGAGATTGCATAATAAACTTTTTTATTAGTTCGCTCGGCAAATTGTTTGGCGAGATGTTGATGGGTTGCATCATTTTTGGCAACCACAATTGCCCCACTGGTATCTTTATCCAAACGATGAACAATCCCAGGACGCAAGGCTCCACCAATTCCCGAGAGGTCTTTGCAATGATAAAGTAAGGCGTTGACAAGGGCTCCGCTTTCATGCCCGGGAGAAGGATGAACTACCATTCCCGGGCGTTTATTGACAACGATTAATGAGCTGTCTTCATAAATAACATCTACTTCAATATTTTCCGGTCGTGCCTCTATCTCTACTAATTCAGGGATAAAAAGATTTATCTTTTCATTCCCTTTTAATTTTTTACTTGCCTTAACGGAGCAACCATCGACTTCAAGTAGTTTATCCGTAATTAATTTTTTAATATAACTTCTGCTCTGTTTAGACAAAATGCTTGCAAGATATGTGTCAATTCTAATTCCTGCATCTTTTTCTTTAGTGACTAATGACAAATGTTCGCCATGTTCAAGATTGTATTCAGTCATGGATAGTTTCTTCTCAAAACTTCTTCTGACTTCATAATGTGTGGAGGTTTTATCTGTCCTTCCGGGCGACCGGCTTTTACCAATCGTTTGCGATAAATATCAAAAAATCCAGATGGTAAAATTTCAATTATTGGCAAACCCAATCTTCCGCTCTTTCTTTTTTGGGCATACTCAACATTCAATTTTGCTAATTGATTGTCAAAATCATTAATCAATCTTTCTTTGTCATTTTCTGAAATTTTCCCATCTTCTCGAATTTCTATTGCGATTAAATAACAAGGAATATCGGTTAAGCGAATAGTTATGGTAAAACCATTTAACGGTAATTTTGCCCCAACATTATCCATTGTTATGGTGACTTGTTGCTCAGTTACCTTCTCACCGGTTATTGATAAAGTATGCCCTGCTTTATGCAAAAACACCACCACTGGGGTTGTTTGAATAAAACCGGTTACTTCAATTATATCTGCCATATCGTATCGATAAAGCCCTCCGGAAGTGGTGATAATCATTCGGTATCGACCACCAATCTCAAGCTCATGACTAAGCAAGGTTTTGCTGTTTGCTTGTAGCTCCTCTTCAATTGGTAAAAATTCCATAAAGTGTCCCCAAGTAGCAAGTACTCCTTCTGGTGTTTTATCAGAAATCGGGATACTAAACATTCCTTCACTTGCTCTAAGCCCAAGACATCTTGTTGGAGTATTTCCCCAACTGTCTGCCAACTTTGAAAGATAAAAAGATGCATTCCCGCCATGCCAAGTGCAGATGGCTGCCAATTCCGGCCAAACTCGTTCGGGGGTTAAGAATCCGTCTTCAGCAAAAACTTTTTTTAGGTAAGAGTATCTTTGCTTTTTTATTTTTAATCTTGGCGTATTTTCACTAATTTTTTTTTCTGCATTTTGATTATTTGGGATTGAAATCAAAGTAGGAAAATGTGGCTGGGTTAAAGAACGCTCAAGATCTTCAAGTAAATGAGCACTCCACTTCTTCATCCTTGAGGCAAGTAATGCCAAAGTGCTAGGGTTTACGCTTGTTACACAGGTCAACGATTTAGCCAAGGCAAAGGCAAGAGAACAATAATGCCGTTGCTCATAATCTTCAAGGCAAACAACTTCGTAGGGAACTGCGTGCATTCTTCTAACCGGAATTGGTTGATTTTGATAACTTTTACCCGAGGCACTCCCAAATGGAATTTTTCCTTCGGTATATCCTTCAATTGCCGGAGAAGTGCTGGTATAGATAAATCCATCTGTAACCGAAGGATGTGCTTTTACTAAATTAGCCATCCATATTCGATGTGATTTGTGTTGTTCGAGATTCATTGCTCTGGTAATAGGAATATATTTCGGACTTCCGGTGGTGCCACTTGTAACTGCAAACATTTCAACCGCCTCGGAGGTTAAGATGTTTTGATAACCCTGTTTCATTTTTTCAATATATTTATCAATATCATGATAATTGATGATGGGAAGATTTTTTCTAAAGTCATCTCTGCTTAACTTAGAAAAATTGTATTCTCTTCCATATTCACAATCGGTATTGGCTGTTAAAATTTTATTTAGGGATTGCTCTTGGATAATTTCCGGGAAACGAAGAGATTGTCGCCAGTTTTTCTTAAGACCAACAACGCTGGTCTTCATCAATAAACGAAGGATTTTTCCATACATACTCATACTTATTTATTGATAGGTTCAAGCACTTCTGCGAGTTCGTTTTCACAAATATCAACAGCTTGCTCTAATGAATATGTTAATGCCTGTTTGCAGTCTATATCGTCAAGACCGGGATAGGTTTTTTTGATTTTTTCAAAACCGTTACCCTCTGCCAACAAATCAATGATATGTTCAACCTGCACCTCTTTATCTTTAATTATTGGCATTCCACCATGTTGCTCAATAGTAAATTTTATTCTGTCATACATTAAATTGTCTCATTCAAAGAAAGATAAATTCCGCATTATCTGCGGAATTTAATTAAAAATTGAGAATTAAAAGTTAAGAATGAAGGTGCTTTAGCTATCGCTAAAGGCGATTTTGACAATTTGTATCGCCAATATTTTTATTTACCCATTGGTAAATAAAAATCACTTCCTTCACTGTTAATTGTTAACTATTATACCAAAAAAGGCACATACTTCTAAATTCTAACTACAGAATTTAAGATAAGATTATTATATTATACCTCACAATATTTGCATAGTAAATTTTTTATTCTAAAATTAACCTAAATTCCAAGATACCGAAAAATCCCATTAAAAATCGCTCAAAGAGCACCCGTCATTGTTAATTGTTAACTGTTAACTGTTAACTGCTAACTGTCATCGCTTCTTCATATATTTTCATCATACTTTCCGTATGTCTTCTCCAAGTGAAGTTTTTGGCGTGTTGTTTGCCTTTTTCTGACAAAGAGTTTGATAATTCTTCATCGGTTAAAATGGTTTCGAGGTTTTCTCGTAGTGATGGCAAATTTCCGACCTCGCTAAACAATCCAATTTCGGCAGTTACTTCTTTGATTGATTTGATATTGCTACTTACCACTGGAGTTCCGCAATTCATAGCCTCAAGTAGTGGTAATCCGAACCCTTCGGTAATTGACGGAAAACACAATACAGAAGCTAATGAGTAGAGTGCTGGCATATCTTCTTCGGCAACAAAGCCTATTTGATAAACCTTTTCCTTTAGTCCTAATTCAGTAATAATTTTATCCAAATTTTTTATACCCCATCCATTTGGCCCTGCTAATACCAAGCGATGGGGAAGTTTTTTAACAGCTGTTGCAGCAAAAAATGCCTCTATTAATTGCATGACATTTTTCTTTGGCTCCATTCTTCCGACATGAAGGACAAATTTCGGCGGTAATCCATATTTCAAAATAACTTCTTGTTTCTTTTCGTCAGAAATTGGATTTCGATAATTTTCAGAAATTCCCCATGGCACAACTCTAACTTTGTCAGATGGCACTCCGGTAACACAATCAAGTAAATCACGCTTGACTGCATTACTTGGCACAACTACCAATTTCGACCGCTTGACACTTTCGGGAATTAATCTTTTAAAGTGCGCCCTATTTGTTTTTTTACACAATGTTGGAAATTTCAAGGCAATCACATCATGAACTGTTACTACGGTTGGTTTTAAACACCACAATGGCATAACATAGCTTGGACAATGCAAAACATCAATTTTATCATCAAAGACTTTGGCGTGTAATCTAAATTGTTCCCATATAATTCGCATTGTGCGGTTGCCTGATTTGGCCCAACTTTTTATATACTCAATATCGCAGTGCAGAATATCTTTGGAAAATTTCCAAGGTATATATGCACAAATTGTATGTTTATCGCCATAGTCCTTAGCTAATGCGTTTACTAATCCCGCAAGGCTTTTTTGAACCCCAGTCATGGGATGATAAAGAGTGTGACAATTTATTCCAATTCGCATATCAAAGATTAAACCGTTTTTTATAGTTGTTAGCAACTGAAAAAAATCTAATAAACCGCAAGGTATGTAAGGTTTCTTTATGCGTCACTTGTTTTTAATAAACTCCAAAATCATTTTAATTGATGGTTGTTGATTGAGAATTATAGAGCAATCAACTTGCTTTTCTACTAAGTCCCTTATCTTTCCGGACAGAGTAGTTTTGCCAAGCATAATTGCTCCGACGAGATGATTGTCGTGAAAGAGAAAATAATAGTAATCTCCTTGGCTTGATTCAAATGCCTTATAACTTGCATCTTCACCTTGAATCTTTCCGATACTAAACATATCGTAACCTAATACCTTTAGCATATTTGAGCGGGTAATTCCGGAAAATTCACTTTTACCACCGAGGGCATTTATTCCAGCCATTGTTCCTTGAAACTGCGATGGACTCCAAGTACCATAACAAA